>JAZRUD010000312.1:0-3552 GCA_045652385.1 Clostridia bacterium | reverse complement strand
ATTGCGGCAGAATCGGCGGATGCCAACGGGAATCTTTTTACCGGCGGCAATACCGAGGATACGCCGATCCTGACGGAAGCCGCCGCTTTTCGCAGCGCCATCGTCGTTGCTCAGGTTAACGAGCTCGTGGAATCGGTGCCGCGGACGGATATACCCGGATCCTGGGTCGACTTTGTGGTGAAGGCCGACACGCCGTATCTTATCGATCCGATTTTTACACGGGATCCGGCTAGGATTACGGACATGCATGTGCTTATGGCCATGATGGCCATTCGGGGCGTTTATGCCAGGCACGGCATCCAGCGTCTGAATCACGGGATCGGTTATAATACCGCCGCCATCGAGCTGTTGCTGCCCACCTATGGCGAAAGCCTGGGGCTGAAGGGCAAAATCTGCACCCGTTGGATGCTCAATCCCCATCCCACTCTGATCCCTGCCATCGAAACCGGCTGGGTCAAGAGTGTTCTGGTGCCCGGCGGGGAATACGGGATGGAGGAGTATGTGTCCCGGCATCCCGATATTTTCCCCCTGGGATACGACGGGAGCCTTCGCTCCAATCGGGCGATCTGCCATATGGCTGGACTTTATGGCCTTGACCTGTTTATCGGATCCACGCTGCAGATGGATCCCCTGGGGAACTCCTCCACCGTGACGGCCACCCGTCTTACCGGTTTCGGCGGCGCGCCGAATCTTGGCAGCAACCCTAACGGACGCCGGTACGCCAATCCCCCTTGGATCAGCACCCATACGTCCTTTTCCCCCGATAGAGGTCGGAAGTGTGTCGTCCAGATATTGCAGACCGTCGGACCCAAGGGCCCGAATTTTGTGGAAAAGCTTGACGCCATCGATATGGGTAAGCAGATCGGCCTCGCGGAACCGCCCATCATGATCTTCGGCGACGATACCACTCATGTCATTACGGAGCAGGGGATCGCATACCTATATCAGGCGGAGAATCCTGCGGAGCGTGAAAAGATGATTGCCGCTGTCGCCGGAGACACTCCGGTGGGCCGGCGGGTCTCTCCCGCAGAGCGGGACACGCTGCGTAAACGAGGTAAGGTTGCCTATCCCGAGGATCTCGGCATCGATCCTGCGATGGCCACTCGCTCGTTATTAGCCGCTAAATCGCTGGACGATCTGGTAGAGTGGTCCCATGGTTTGTATCATGTCCCTAACAAATTTCGCAGATTCGCTTGAAGATATAAAGCCGATGACGCAAAGCGGCTTGTCAACCGGCCAGATAAAACCGGGGAATACGATCGTTCGCTGCTGAGTCAGTTGACTTTACTCGCACCACTCAAGAAGCCCGAGAGATCGGGCTTTTTTCGTGCTCTGTGTTTATCCGGAAAGGTTCATTTTTGCATCCGTTTGGGGTTTTGACAACAAATTGACAACAGCGCGGTTTTCTTTCGGCAATTTCAATGTGAGATGATCAAAGCGAAAAGCAGCTTGAAAAAATACATTTATCGGCTGCTCGGATGAATTTCCCGCAGAGTTTTCGGGATCGTTTCCGAAAAAGCTGCTGCAGTGTCTGGATCGCCATCGCCTGTGCCGGTGCGTTCTGTTCCCTAGTATATAGGGTGGAGATAGCCAATGGATGAAAGAGGAGCATAAAAATGGCCAGCGGTCATCCCTCCGCTGGCCGAAAAGAGTGGGAGAAGGAGATTAACCCACCCAAGCACCGCCATTCACATCCAGAACGGCGCCGGTGATGAAGGAGGCACGTTCGCTGGTCAGGAACAGGACCGCGCTGGCCACGTCCTCGTTCTCGCCGAAGCGGCGGACGGGCGTGGTCTTCAGCTTCTCGTCGATGTCCGCCTGGGGCCGGTTGTTCCAGAAATTCTTGATGCGCTCGCCACTGAGAATGGCGCCGGGGGCGATGGCGTTGATGGTGATTCCAAGGGGGCCGACGTCCGCGGACACGGTCCGGACCATGCCTAAGATGCCGGCCTTGGCCGCCGCATAGGGGGTGCCGGAGTTGCCGCTGCCCCGGGAGCGGCCCGCCTTGGAGGACATACAGAGAATGCGGCCGTACTGCTGCGCCTTCATGTAGGGAGTGACGGCGTGAACGAAATAGAATTGGCCGTACAGGTTCACCTTCACCACTTTGTCCCAATCTTCCAGAGAGATGAGGTCTGGGGTGCCCTTCACACCGAAGGAGCCGCCTGCATTGTTCACCAGGATGTCGATGCGACCGAAGGCTTCCGCCGCTTTCTTCACGCAGGTTTCCACGTCTTCATAGTTGGTCACGTTGCCGGCAGCGGTGATGAGATCATCCCCGTAGGCGGCGAATTCAGCCTTCAGACTGTCCAGCTGCTCCGCGTTCAAATCGAAGGCGCACACCTTCACGCCCGCTTCCAGATATTCCTTCACGATCTCCCGGCCGATGCCCTGAGCGCCGCCGGTGACGATGGCCGTCCGTTTGATTTCTTCCATAGTATCCTCCTTATATCATGCGATGACGTTGCTGTTCTTGAGTTCCGCATACACCTCGTCCACCAGAGCCGCGGGGATAAAGCACAGGCCGTTGGCGTCAGCGGCCACCAGATCCCCGGGGTTCACCTGGACCCGGTCGATGGTGACGGTGCCGTTGATCTCCACGGTCTCCACCCGACCCATGCCGCTCAGCGGCGTGGTGCCCCGGCACCAGATGGGGTAGCCGGTCCGCTTGATGGTTTCTGAATCCCGCAGGACACCGTCCAAAATGGTGCCGCCGAGACCGTGGCTCTGCATGTTCCTGGCCGCAATTTCACCAAAGTGGGAGTATGGGCAGCCCTTGGCGTCCACCACCCAGATGTCGTCCTTCTCGGCAAACCAGGGCACGTCCCGGACGGACATGCGGCTTTTCATCTTCCTGTCTGGCTCGTCCTTCCGAATGATCTCGGGGCAGGTTCGCTGGGTGATGGCGGTGCCTACGGCCTTGTAGTCAGGGGAGAGGGGCCGGATGGCGGCGCCGTCCACGGTGCAAAAGCCGATCCGGTAGCCCAGTCGGTCCATGGCGTCGGACAACTCGCAAGTCAAATCCTCCACCTGTTTCAAGTCCTGGATGATCTTAGGATCGATCCGCTTCACGTCGAAGGTCTTGAAACGTTCCGGGGCAATGGACCCGTAAATCTTGCCCTGGGCCTGCAGGGCGTCGAATAACTGTTGTTCCCGTCCGTTCATGGCTTATTTCTCCAGGCGAGCCTTGGCCATAGCGGCGAACTCGTCCTCCTCTACCGCCCGCTTATTGGCGATGGAAACGTCCTTCACCTGAGAGAGCAGGGCCGCGATGTCCTCGGAGGTGAAGCCCTCGAAGCCCATCCGGGTCAAAACCTGTTCGATGGAAGATTTGCCGCTCTTCTTGCCCAGTACGATCCGACGGGTCTGCCCCACCAGGGCGGGGTTGTAGGCTTCGGAGGTGTAGGGCATGTTCTTCATGCCGGCCACGGCCAGGCCGGACTCATGAGCGAAGCAGTTCTGGCCCACCACGGCCTTGTTCCGAGCCAGCTTCACGCCGCTCAAACGCTGAACCAGCTCGGAGGTCTCCTTGAGGACGCTGCAGTCCACACC
>JAZRUD010000311.1:0-2933 GCA_045652385.1 Clostridia bacterium | reverse complement strand
GCCCGGCGCGGGGTAGCCCAGGGGCATGATGGGGTCTATGCCCTCCGTCTCGTAGTAGCTGTCCTCGAGACCGCCCACCAGCTCCTCAAAGGACATGTTCACCGTGGGAGCGTAGTAGGAGAAGGGGATGGGCGACGCCGTGGGAGTGGCCGTGGGCAGAGGCGTGGCCGTGGGCGTGGGGCTGGGCTGGGGCGTCAGCGTGGGCGCGGGGGTATCGGCCGCCACGACCAGCGTCTGCCGCTGGGGCTCCTCCGTGGGCGCGGCCGTCAGAGGCACCAGCGTAGGCTCCTGAGAGGGTACGATATCGGATTGTATGGCTTGGGCCGTCTCCTTGGTCCCGCAGGCCCCCATAAGGAGGAACAGCAGGGCCAGGAGCGCGGCGCTCCAGCGTTTCAGATTCACCGTTTTATATATCCTTTGGAAAAATCGTGGGTATTGTACCACGAGAGTCCGGCGTCCACAAGCCAGATTCTGTCAAATTCCTGCAAAATATCTATGAACTCAGGCGATTTCCGCCTTAGCCGCCTCGATAGCACGGGTCAGCTGATCGGCGCAGGAGGTGAAGTTGCGGCCGCAGGTGTTGCCCCGGAGCAGGGTGACGACCTGGTTCGCCTCCATGCCCTCCACCAGCTTGCCGATGGCCTTGAGATTGCCGTTGCAGCCGCCGGTAAAGACGACGTTGTGGATCTTGCCCTCCTCCAGGTCGAAGTTGATCTCGCTGGAGCAGACGTTGTTGGTTTTGTAGCGATAGTGCATGGGTTTTATTTCCTTTCTGTTGATTCTGAATCGGATTTGGGCTCGACGGCGGCGGCTGCCTCCTTCTTCGTGCCCCAGGTCATGATCCACCGGTGCCAGGGCTTCTCCCACAGGTACGTGAGCACCGCCGCCAGAAGGAGCGACAGGCCCAGGGCCTCCGCCGTCAGGAAGATCTGCATCCTGGACCCAGCGGCGGCCACGTCCGCCCCGCTTTGGAAGCCCAGGCTCATGCGCAAAAGGACGATCAGCCGCTGATGGTAGAGGTACAGGTTATAGGAGATGGCCCCCAGGAATCGGGCCGCAGGGTTCGAGAACAGCCATCGCAGGGGCTTTAGGGACAGGGCCGCGCTGAGCAGGAACAGCGTAAAGCACAGGGAGAGGCCGATCCTATTCTCCAGCTGCCAGATCTGCTTGTCCGCCGCATACATCTGGGCGGAGACGATCTCGTTGCGGATGAGCACCGCGCCCACGACGGCCAGGACCGTGAAGAACACGCCCCACAGCCGCTTATAGGGGACCTTCACGCAGTACCAGGTGAAGAGGTACGCGGCCAGCATGCCGTTGGCGAACACGGGCAGGAAGGTGGGCAGCTGGTTCACCTGCATGTTGATGGGCGTTTGCTTCAGGGCGTACTGATAGATGAACAGGGCGCCGAAGCCCGTGAGGGTGCCCCAGAAGAGCAGGGGGCTCTTGCGGAACAGCTTCACCAGCAGGGGGAAGAACACATAGAACTGGACCTCCAGCCCCACGGTCCACAACACCCCGTTGATGGGGGCGTAGACGTAGGTGTCCGCCCGGAACATGTGGGTGAAGGTCAGGTGAGAAACGAGATCCCGCACCGCGTAGGACACTGTGGGATAGTGGTTCCACCAGATCTGAAACCCGAAGGAGACGAGGACCGCCAAGAGGTAGCTGGGGTAGATGCGGGCGAAGCGCTTCTTGTAGAAGGTGCAGGCGTCGTCCACCCCTTCGCCCAGGAGCATGGACCGGGCCACGGGCAGAGTCAGACAGAAGGCGGACAGGAGCACCATCATGTCCACGAAGATATAGCCCACCCAGCGGATATGGCTGGGGGTCAGGTTCGTGATGCCCAAAAAGCTGAGCCAGGGCGTGGGATAGCTGGGCATGAACCAGGTCTGCTGCCAGAAATGGAACCACAGCACCATGAGCACGGTGAGACCGCGGATGCCGTCCACCACGTCCACGTGCCGATAGTCGATGTCCATTTCGAGGCTGAACCGGCTGTTCGGTTTTGCCTGGGCTTGCTCCATGCCGCTCCTTTCGCATACCTTCCCTTAGTATGCCCCATTATAGCAATATCCGCCGGGGATTGCAAGGCGAAGCGAAAGGGGGTATACTGTTGCCGGAGCAACAAATAAAGGAGTGCTGTATGGACATTATTTCCCTCTCCCCTGCCCTTTTGTCGGCGCCGTTGTTCGCAGGCCTGGAGCCCGAAGCGGTGGCCGGGTTTTTGAAGACTGCCCGGTGCCGGCTGGACAGCTTCCCCCGGGGGGCCATCCTTCTCTCCCAGGGGGACAGCGTCACCGCCGCGGGTCTGCTGCTCTCCGGCAAGATCAAGGCCTACCGGCTGAACCGCCAGGGCGAGGAGAATCTGCAGAGCGTCCTCGGCCCCGGCAGCACGTTCGGGGACATCCTCATGGCCACGGACAACGGCAAAAGCCCCGTGACCGTGGAATGTACGGAGGACGCCCGGGTCCTGTTCGTCCCCTTCGACAGCATCATGGCCGCTTCGGGCGACTTTGGAAACCAGCTCCGCATCAACCTCCTCCACGAGCTTTCCGCCCGCTACTGGGCCCTGAGCCGAAAGGTGCGCTATCTCTCCGAACGCTCTCTCCGGGGTCGGATCGCCCTGTTCCTGCTGGACGCCGCCAAAGACCAGGGCGGTCTCACCTTCACCCTCAATATGACCCGGGAAGCCATGGCCTCCCTCTTGGGCGTGAACCGCAGCGCCCTCTCCCGGGAGCTTTCCCGCATGGAAAAAGACGGCCTGCTGGCCGTCTATCGGGGCTCCTTCCGCCTTTTGGACCGGGCGGGGCTGGATGGGTGTTTGAGTTAGTCCGCCCGGGCGATGGTGTAGCCCTTCGTCCGGTTGCCGGTGAGAACGATCTCGACGGTGTCGCCGTAGCAGCAGTCCACCCAGTTGGTCATGCGGTCCT
>JAZRUD010000310.1:0-1501 GCA_045652385.1 Clostridia bacterium | reverse complement strand
GCACCATCGCCGCCAGCGCCCGGTGGGAAAGCGGGGTGGGGGCGCCGTTGTCCAAATAGATGCGGTCCATGTCTTCCCGATTACAGGACCTTATTGAGCATCTGCTCCAGGGCCGCCTTGGGCCGGGCACCGATGGCCTTGTCTACGACCTCCCCCTTCTGGAAGAGGAGAAGCGTAGGAATATTCATGATGCGGTACCGCTGGGCAAGCTCGCCCATCTCGTCCACGTCCACTTTCGCGACGACGACTTTGCCCGCATACTGGTTGGCGATCTCCTCTACGATGGGGGCGACCATGCGGCAGGGGCCGCACCAGGTAGCCCAGAAATCCACCAACACGGGGGTCTCCCCGGCGATCAGCTTGTCGAAAGCTTCCTCGGAGCCGATGTGAATCACGTTTTCGTTTGCCATAGTTTTTCTCCTTTTCTATTCGATTAGTCTTCCAGGTCCTTGAAGGAGATATGCAGCTCGTCCAGCTGCTTTTGCTCCACGGGGTAGGGTGCGCCGGTCAGGGGGTCGGAAGCATTCTGTACCTTGGGGAAAGCGATCACGTCACGGATGCTGCTTGCACCGCAGATCAGCATGACCAGCCGATCGAGGCCGTAGGCAAGGCCGCCATGAGGAGGCGTTCCGTATTTGAACGCGTTAAGCAGGAAGCCGAACCGCTGCTGGGCAGCTTCTTCGGTGAATCCGAGGGCTTTGAACATGCGTTTCTGGAGCTCAGCAGAATGGATACGGATGCTGCCGCCGCCGATCTCGTTGCCGTTGAGCACGATATCGTAAGCCTTGGCCCGCACCGCGCCGGGGTCGGTCTCGATAAGGTCCAAATCCTCGTCCATGGGGCTGGTGAAGGGATGGTGCATGGCCATGAACCGGCCTTCCTCTTCGCTCCACTCGAACTGGGGGAATTCCACCACCCACAAGAGAGCGTAGGTGTTTTCGGGAATCATCTTCAGCTTGTTGGCCACCTTCAGACGCAGAGCGCCCAGGGAAGCCCAGACCACGCTGTTTTGATCCGCCACGATGAACAGCAGATCGCCCTTCTCAAAGCCTGTCCTCTCTTCGATCGCCGCTACCTCTTCTGCAGACAGGAACTTGAGAATGGGGCTCTGGATGCCCTCGTCCTTATAGTTCATCCAAGCAAGGCCTTTGGCGTGATAGGTCTTGACGAACTCGCCTTCCGCGTCGATCTCCTTGCGGGAATAGTGATGGGAGCCGCCCTTCACGTTGATGCAGCGGACGGAGCCGCCGTTCTTGACCGCGTTGGCAAATACGGAGAAGCCGCTGTCCTTCACGATATCGGTCAAGTCCTGCAGTTCCATACCGAAGCGCACGTCGGGTTTATCGGAACCGTAGCGGTTCATGGCGTCGATCCACTTGATGCGCGGAAGAGGATTCGGAATCTCCACGTCCAGGCACTCCTTGAACACTCGGCGCAGGAACCCCTCGTTCATGGCCATGACGTCGTCCTCTTCTACGAAGGACATTTCAAGGTCGATCTG
>JAZRUD010000309.1:0-1140 GCA_045652385.1 Clostridia bacterium | reverse complement strand
GCCGGTGCTCCTGTGCGGCGGGGTGGCTTCCAGTCTGTTGCTCAGGGAACTGCTGCGGGAGCGGTGCGAGCTGCCTCTGTTGTTCAGCGAGAGCCGTTTCAGCAGCGACAACGCTGTGGGCGTGGCAGCCCTGGGGTACGATCGGGAGGTGGCCCCATGACGGAACTAAAGCCGGTCTTCACCGTTTCCGAACTGAACGAATATGTGGATCTGATGCTCTCTCGGGACCCCTATATGGGCGAACTCACGGTGACGGGGGAGATCAGCGCCTTCAAGCGCCATACCTCTGGCCACCTGTATTTCACGCTGAAAGACGACAACGCCTCCGTGCGCTGCGTCATGTTTCGGCCCAACGCCCTGCGGCTCAGCTTCTTCCCCAAGGACGGCATGTCCGTCCGCATCGAGGGGCGGGCAGGCCTCTTCGGGCGGGACGGCTCCTTCCAGGTCTATGCGGAGCGCATGGAAAAGACAGGGGACGGAGCGCTGTATCAAAAGTTTTTAGCTCTGCGAGAGGAGCTGAAGGGACGAGGCTGGTTCGACGAAAGCCTGAAAAAGCCCATTCCCTTTTTACCCAGGGCGGTGGGGGTGGTGACCTCCGGCACCGGCGCGGCCATCGAGGATATCCGCAACGTGATTGCCCGTCGGTTCCCCAATATGCCCATCGTCCTCTATCCGGTGGCGGTCCAGGGGGAGAAGGCCGCCGGGGAAATCGCCGCGGCCATTCGAAAGGCGGACGAGGAGCAGCGCTGCGATGTGCTGATCGTGGGCCGGGGCGGCGGTTCTTTGGAGGACCTATGGGCCTTCAACGAGGAGATCGTGGTGGCGGCGGTCCACGACTGCACCCTGCCGGTGATCTCCGCCGTGGGCCATGAAATAGATTTTTCCCTGACGGATTTTGCAGCGGACCTTCGGGCCCCCACGCCCTCCGCAGCGGCGGAGCTGGCAGTGCCGGAGCTGAGCAAGCTGCAGGACAGCCTGGCGCAAAGCCGGGACAGGCTGTGCTCGGCCCTTCGCCACGGCGTGGAGCGAAAGAAAGACCGGCTGGAGCTGCTCGTTCGACGGCGGGGCGCGATGTTGACGGAACAACGTCTCCTGCAGACGCAGCAGCGCCTGGATCAGTGCCGGGACGCTATAGAAGAT
>JAZRUD010000308.1:0-5637 GCA_045652385.1 Clostridia bacterium | reverse complement strand
CCCGCGAAGGGGTATTCATAGGCGTACCGGCCGGCGACGTTCGCGACCAGCACCGGATCGGCCGGGGGCAGGTCGGCCCGCGCCGCCGCCGTGGGCAGCACGAACTCCTCCCGGGCGTGGACGAAGGCGGGCACGTCCTGCTTCACCGTCATCAGCAGCCAGGAAAGGAAGGATTTCGCCCGCAGCACGGCGTAGGGCGTCCGGATCTCGGGCCGGTCCAGGGCCTCCCGGGCGTCGTTCACCGTGCCCACCATGACGAGGCGGCGCTTGGGCCGGGTCATGGCCACGTACAGCACCCGCATCTCCTCCTCCATCTGCTGCCGCCGGTTGACGAGCAGCACGGCCCGGCGGGTCAGGGACTCCCGCTTGACGCCGTCGCCGTCCACGAAGGAAAGGCCCATGCCCCGCTTCCGATGGAGGAGCAGCGCCGCCTTCTCTCCCTCCTTGCTGAACTGGCGGTTCAGCTCGCAGAGGAACACCACCGGGAACTCCAGCCCCTTGGACTTGTGGACGGACAGGATGCGGACCACGTCGCTCTGGACCGTCTGGGCGGACCCCAGTTTGGCGGAATCCCGGGCGTCGTCCATATATTTCAAAAAACCGTGAAGGCCGAAACTGCCGGTCTCGTCGTAGCTGCGGGCCTTGCTGACGAGGGCGTCCAGATTGGCCTGCCGCTGGGCGCCGCCGGGCATGGCCCCCATCTCCACGTAGAGCTCCGTTTCGTCCAGGAGCTTCGAAATCAGCTCCTCCAAATTGCAGATCATGCTCTCCCGCCGCCAGCCCTCGAGCTTGTCCAGGAACCGGGCGGCCTTGCTCTGAGGATCCGCCGCCGCGGCCAGCAGGCAGTCCAGCAGCTCGCCTTTAGGGCAGCGGCTGCGCAGGTCGATCAATTCCTCGTGGGAGAACCCGCCCACGGTGGAGCGCAGCACGGACAACAGAGGGATGTCCTGCCGCCGGTTGTCGATGATCCTTAGGAGGTTCAGCAGCACCATGACCTCCACGGATTCGAAATAGCCGCCGGTGAGCTGGGCGAAGCAGGGAATGTTGCTCAGGGCCAGGGTCCGCGCGAAGATCCGGGCGTTGTTCATGCTCCGAAGGAGGATGGCGAAGTCCCCGTACCGATAGGGTCTGGGCGTTCCGTCCGCCTTCTCCTGATAGAGCTCGCCGTCCATGAGCTCCCGGATGCGTCGGGCGCAGAGGCGGGCCTCCGCCTCAGCGTTCTCCAGGTCCTCCACGGTCTCCCCGTCCTCGGTTTTTTCCTCTTCCTCGTCGTCCTCCGCCTCGGCTGCCTCGGCCTGCCTGCGCTCGATGAGGTGGAGCTCCACGCCCCCCTTCGGCTGGTCCATGCCGGGCTGCAGAGCCGCTTTGTCGTCGTAGACGATGGGGCTTTGGCCGGGCTGCATGAGCTTTTCGAAGACCCGGTTCACCGCTTCCAGAATCTCCGGGCTGCTGCGGAAGTTGTGGCTTAGATCGATCCGGCTCCCGACTTCGCCGGTGAAGGTTCTGAGCTTTTCCAGAAACAGCCCCGGCTCCGCCATGCGGAACCCGTAGATGCTTTGTTTCACGTCGCCCACGAAGAACAGATCGTCCGGGCGGCGGATGCGGTTCAGGATCGCCTCCTGGACCTCGTTGCTGTCCTGATACTCGTCCACGATGATGGCCGTGAACCGGTCCCGGTACTCTTTGGCGGCCTCCTCGTTCTGCAAAATCTGTGCGCAGAAGTGTTCGAGATCGTTGAAGTCGATCCGATCCCGCTCCCGCTTCATGCCGTCGTAGATCCCCTGCTGCCGCCGCCAGAGCGCCGTCAGGGCCAGGAGCGCCCGGGCGCTCCCCTGCTGGATCTGCCAGAGCTTTTCGCCGTCCCGGCCGTAGATCTTGGTCTGGTTCGTGACCTCGGTCCGCACCTTCTTCCGGGCTTTTTCCAGGGCTTCCTTGTCCCGGGGATCCATGTCCTTAGGCCAGCTGATCTTGCCGGAGAACACGGCGCCGAGAGCCTGGGCGTACTCTTCCGGCGTCTTTTGCAGCAGAGCGCCGCGACCGTGGGAAATGATCTGGTCCAGATACGCGATCAGCTTGACCCAGCCAGGGTCAGGCGGGCAGCCGTCCCGCAGGCGGATAAGATCCGTCAGCGCCGCTTCGAAGGCGGCCTTGTCCTCCCGAAGGCAAATCTCCACCGCCCGATCGAAAGCCGCCCGGCTGGACAAATCCTCTTCGGCCTGAAGGAGCCACCCCGCCGGGTCCGGCTGGGCCATCAAAAACTTGTTCAGAGCGTCCAGGGCCCGCTTCAGGTTGTCCTCCCGCTCGAAGGCGCGCAGAAGGCGCTGATAGGTTGGGGCGTCCTCGGTGGCCAGGGCCGTCAGCGCCAGGTCCACCGCCTGGTCCCGCAGCACGATGCTCTCGGTCTCGTCCAGGGTGACGGCCGAGGGGGACAGGCCCACCAGATGGAAATAGCGGTTCACCACCCGGGCACAGAAGGCGTGGATGGTGGAGATGCTGGCGTTGGGGCAGCGGGCGCTCTGCCGGTAGAGCCGGGCTTTCAGGGTTTCGTCCTGAGCCTCGCCGGCCCGCTGCTGCAGGGTGTTCTGGATGCGTTCCTTCATCTGGGCGGCGGCGGCCCGGGTGAAGGTGAGGATCAAGAGCCGGTCGATGTCCATGCCCTCCTCCACCAGGCGAACCACCCGCTCCGTGAGCACGGCGGTCTTGCCCGCGCCGGCGGCGGCGGACACGATCAGGTTCCCCTGTTCCTCTATGGCGCGCTGCTGTTCTTTGGTCCAGTTCATTTTTTCGCCTCCGCCAGCTGAAGCAGTTCCTCGATGGTCATCTTCCGGGTGTCCCTTTCATAGCAGCCCTTCTGCTGCCTGTCGAACCGGCATACGGACTGGAAGGGACACCAATCGCAGGACCCTTTGTAGGGGATCACCTGGGCTTCGCCCCGGCGCATATGGTCGATGGTCCGCTCCGCCACGGCCACGGCCTCCCGGGTGAGAACGCCCAGGTCCCCCTCCCGGCACACGTTGCCGCTGAGCTTGCCGTCCTTGTTTCGCCGAAGCTTTTGGACGATCTGAGACTTTCCCTCCAAATGCCGTTCCAGGGCGTTTACGGCCTCTTCGCTCCCGGCGGTGACGCCCCTGAGCTCGTGGCGCTGCTCCTCCCCTTCCTTGGGGGCGGGCAGGGACAGGGGCATGTAATACATGCCGCCCATCTGACCGTCCAGTCCCTTCACGGCGGCGAGATACAGCGGCAGCTGCAAGCTCAGTCCCGCCTCGATCTTGGCGGGGTCGAACTTCCGATCCCCCATCTTATAATCGATGACCCGATAGAAGCCGTCCTTGCTGCGGTCCACCCGGTCGATGCGGCCGTAGAGCTTCACGATCCGCCCGTCGTCGGCATGGAGGAGCAGGGGCGGGAAGGGATCCTCGGGGCCGAAGGCGAGCTCCGTTTCGTAGGGCAGGTAGGACCCGGCCTGCATCTGCTTCACGATGGACCGGGCGCACTTCTTCACGGCCTCCCGCCGGAGGAACAGGGCCTCCTTGAGCCGCACGTCCCGAACGAAGATGCCGTCGTTGTGGGTGGCCTCGAGATTCGGCAGGACCTCCTCCACCAGGGCGTCCGCGTCCTCATCGGTGAGGGTGGCCCAGCTGAGGTTTCGCGCCTTCACCAGCTTCAAAAAACCGTCCAGGGCGTCGTGGAGGAAGGTGCCCGCGTCGGTGGCCTCCTCCTTGCTCTCGGGGCGTTCCTTGGCCCCGAGGCCGTATTTCACATAGTGGGAGAAGGGGCAGCGGTTGAACTGCTCCAGCCGGCTGGCGCTCATGGTGGGCAGGGAACCGTACATCCTGTCCGCCAGCGCCTTGCCGAAGGGCGCGGGGGAGATGCCCCCCGCGATGGCGGCCTCGACCCGCTTCAGCCGGGGCCCGTAGACCTCGTCCGCGGCGAAGTAAGCCCGCTGGGCGGGCAGGTATTCGCTTGTCAGCCCCTCCCGTTCGTACACGGCCAGCTCCCGGACCAGCCGCCGGAAGCCTCCCTCCCTGTCCGAGGGATAGGCGGTGTCGCTGCGGCTGTCCTGCTCCTTGATGGCAGGGAAGAGGCGCTTGAGCCGCCCCAGCAGAGGCGCGGGGGATTGCTCCTCGCCGTCGGCGGAGGCGCTGTAGCTGAAGACGATCCGTTCCTGGGCCTTGTTGAAGGCGGTGTAGAGCTCCAGCCGTTCCAGCTCGCTCATGGCCTCCACGCCGTTCCACAGCTCCAGCCCCTGCTCCTTCAGCAGCGCCAGCTCCCCGTCGGAGATGAGCTCGTCGTCCGTCCGCACCGGGGGCAGAAGCCCCTCGTTGCAGCCCAGCACGAACAGGATCGGCACCGCCGGAGTCCGGGTCCGAAGGGCGTCGCCCAGGATGACCTGGTCCGCCGTGCCGGGGAGCACGCCCATGGCGGAGGATATGGCCCCCTCCTCGAGAAGGCCCAAAAACTCCTTTTGGCTCAATTCGTCCCTGCCCCAGATGGCGGCGATGTCCGACAAAAGGCCGCTGAGGATGGTATAGACCTGGCTGAACAGCTCGCCCTCGTTGGGGCGGCCGTCGGCGATAAGGCTTTCGCCCTCGGCGCGAAGCCGGTCCCTGAGACCCGTTTCCTCCATATAGGCGTAGACCGCCCGGGCCTTTTCCTCGCCGGTGGTGCCCCGGCCGCAGCCCTCCTTCAGGCGGTCCAGGGGCGGATAGAGGGCCGCGCGGACCCGTTCCGCCGCCGGGGGCACCTCCCCGAAGGCGAAGGGCTTGCTGAGGCTGCTGCCATAGACGCCGTAGCGGAGGACGTAGTTTTCAAAGATCTCCCCGTCGTCCACGGTGCAGGGGGCGTAGCCGCTTTTTAAGACGTGCAAGGCATCCTCCATGCTCCCCGATTGGACGAAGCGCACGGCGGAGAGGATCATATCCATGGCGCTGTGGCCCGTGACGGGCCGGGAGGCGTCATAAAAGAGGGGGATGCCCTTGCGGGCGAAGGCCCGCCGGACCCGGGACACGTACCCTCCCTGGTCCGTGACGATCACCGCCACGTCCCGATACCGATACCCCTGGCGGACCAGCTGCAGCACGGCCTCGGCGCAGCGCTCCGCCTCCTCCTCCCGATCCGCCGAGGTCCACAGCCGGATGCCGGGAGCCGGGTCGGGGAAGGAAGTCTCGTCCTGGGCAAAGAGATGCCGTTCGAGATGCTTCAGCTCCGGCGGCCGGCCGTCTTCCTTCCGGCAGCCGTCCAGGAAGAAGGGACTGCCTGCGTTCCGGGCCGCCTGCTGGAGCTTTTCATAGACGCGGATGTCCGGCGCGAAGAGGTCGGCGTCCCTGCCGTCCGGGTCCATGCGCAGGGCTACGGTCACGGATTTGCACACCCCGAGCAGCTGTTCTACGAGCCGGATGGGCTGGCGGCTCAGCACGTCGATGCCGTCGATATACAGATCTGTCCCCGTCAAAAAGGAGCCGGGCAGGGCCGCGCCGGCCCGGTCCCAAAGATCGCTTTCCGTGAGATACCGATCCTGCAGAAAGGCTTCGCTTTCCCCGTAGAGGAGGGCGATGTCCTCCATCTTCTCGCGAAGCTGGCTCCTCTCCGGCAGGGTCTGGGCCGCGCGCCGCAGGTCCTCGGGTCCGGCGCCGCTTT
>JAZRUD010000307.1:0-7211 GCA_045652385.1 Clostridia bacterium | reverse complement strand
GCAGGGATTCCACGATGACGGTCTTGGCTTTCTCTAAAATTTCCTCTCTGCGGGTCATTTTTCCTCCTCTTTCCGTTGGACGGCCCAACGCATGATCTTTCCGCTGGCGGTCCGGGGCAGCGGCTCCCCGTAAAACTCGATCCCTCTGAGCTGCTGGCCCCGGGGCCGTTCGGCCATGACGGGCCTGAGCTTCTCCCACAGAGGCGCCGTTTCCTGTTCCTGTCCCTCCAGCACCAGCACGGGGCCCCTGTCCTCCAGTATCACGCAGAGGTCGGCCCTGCCCAGGGCCTTGGCGATGGCCCCCTCATATTCGGGCAGATACAGCTTGGTGCCGTCCATGAGCACCAGCATCTCCTTCTTCCGCCCCGTGAGGATCAGCCGCCCCGCCCAATCGAGCCGGCCCAGGTCCCCCGTGTGGAGGACGCCGCCCCGCAGGGCCCTTCGGGTGTCCTCCGGCCGGCGCCAGTAGCCCTCCATGACGCAGGTGGGGGCGCTGATGAGCACCTCCCCGTCGGAGGCGATGTCGATGGCGTCGTCGGGGCAGACGGTCATGGCGTAGGGGTCGCTGCCCAGGCTCAACGCCACGCCGGAGCTGGTCTCCGTGAGGCCGTAGCCGAAATGGACCTCCTTGCCCATGGCCCGCACCGCGTCCAGCAGGGGCTTGGGGCAGCCGCCCGCGCCCACCAAAATGATCTTCAGTTCCTCGTTCATGGCCTGATGCTGGAGCAGGAAGCCCAGCAGCATGGGCACGGCGGACAGGGCGGTGGGCCGATAGAAGGCGCAGTCGTCCATATAATGCCGGGCGCCGCGCCCCAGGGCCACCGACGCCCCGCAGGAAAGGCCCCAGAGGAGGCCGCAGACGAAGCCGAACACGTGATCGAGGGGCAGCATGCACAGGAGCCTGTCCTCCGGCTGAAGGGGCAGCAGGGCGCTGCCGTTGTAGGCGCTGCTCATGAGGGAGGCGCTGGTGAGCACCACGGCTTTGGACCGGTCCGTGGTGCCGGAGGTGAAGAACAGCACCCGCCCCGGGCCGCCCTCGGCCTTCGGATTCAGACAGGGAGAAAGGGTCTCGACAAGATCCGGGTCGCCCCACAGGGCGCTGATGTCCCCTTCCTTCACCATGTCCGCAAGGGCAGTGTCGGACGCATTCTCGTTGAGAAGCACCAGGCGCTTGCCGAAGATCACGGTGGCGAAGATCTCGACGACGCAGTCGAAGCTGCCGTCGCAGAGGACGCCGCGGCACAGGCCCGGCTCCCGGTCCAGCTCGCTGGCCCGGGCAAGGACCTTCCTTTGGAGCTCCCCAAAGGTGCAAACGGTCTTCGCCCCGCCCCGCTCATAGACGAGGGCCGGGCGTTCCGGCGCCTTTCGGGCCCAATGGCTCAGCAGCTCGTCAAACCCCGCAAAACGCATAGTCCCACCTCCCTACGGTATATAGTAGCACAGGGCACGGGAAAAGAAAAGAAATGTTTTTATTTCCTATAAAAAAAGCGTGCATTTTTCAAACGTTTGCGTTATTATGAAAAGGATGGGTCCCATCAAATATATGGAGGAGTTTTGTATGGATAAAAACATCCGCATCTGCATCGTGGGCGGCGGCCCTGCGGGCCTTTCCGCCGGTATGTACCTGGAACAGAAGGGGTACGAGAACTACACCATTCTGGAGCGTCTCGACCGCGTGGGCGGCAAGTGCTGGTCTCCCACCTACAACGGCCGCCGCTATGAGATGGGCGCCATCATGGGCGTGCCCAGCTACTATGCGGTCCACGACGTGGAGGAGTTCTGCGGCATCACCCACGACGGCCCGAATCTGAACCGGAACTACAAAAACAAGAACGGCGACGTGATCGAGCCCTTCGAGCCCAAGAAGAACATTCTGAAGATCCCCCGCCTGCTGAAGATGAAGAAGCAGGTCAAGAAGCTGGGCGAAATTTTGGAGACCAAATACAAGGGCTACGACGTGAACGGCCACAGGGGCGTGGCCCAGGGCCGGTACGACGGCTTCTCCCAGGCCAACGCCAAGCGGGAGCCCATCAGCGGCGAGAATCCCAATTTGAAGGATCTCTGCCTGCCCTTCAACGAGTTCTGCCGCATCAACGGCGTGGAGCTCACCCAGGACATCTGGATCGGGCCCTATACCTCCTTCGGCTACGGCTACTTCGACGAGATCCCCGCGGCCTACGTTTTGAAATATCTGGACTTCCAGACCTGCATGAACTTCGTGAAGGTGAACCTGTGGACCTGGAAGAACGGCACCCAGTACATCTGGGAGCAGCTCAACGACCACCTGAAGAACCCCGCCCGCCTGAACAGCACCATCGACAAGGTGGAGCGCAAGGACGGCAAGGTGTTCGTCACCGTCAACGGCCAGGTGGAGGAGTTCGACAAGATCATCGTCACCGCCCCCCTCTACATCCCCAACAAGCGGACCGACGGCCAGATCGGCATGGTGGACTACTTCGACGCCCGGGAGGACGAGAAGGAGCTCTTCAGCAAGATCGACTACGAGCGGTACGACGTGCTGGCCGTGGAGACCAAGCCCGAGGATCATCCCGAGATCTCCTACTACGTGTTCGAGAACATGCAGAAGGAGCGCCTGGGCCATCTGATGGTCTACTATCGCCGCTGGAAGGACACCAAGGACCAGGTCATCACCACCTATGCGCTGAGAAAGCACAAGGACACCAAGGAGATCCCCTACGACGAGTGCCGCCGGATGGTGCTGGACGACCTCAAGACCATGCACAACCCCGCTTCCAACGTGATCAACGAGTGGAGCGTGTACTACTTCCCCCATGTCTTCTCCGCGGACTACGCCGCCGGCTGGTACGACAAGGTGGAGGCCATGCAGGGCAAGTACGACACCTACTACGCGGGCGAAGTCATGAGCTTCGGCGACATGGACGAGACCGCCGAATACTCCCGCGAGCTGGTGGAGCGTTTCTTCTAAGATACCCCGTGTACGAGGGAGCGGTTTTGTTCGCTCCCTCATCTTTCGTATAAGGAGACAACCATGAAATTCTACAAAGACCACTATGACGTCATCGTCATCGGCGGGGCCCTGGCGGGCCTGAGCTCCGCCCTGATGCTGGCGGACAAGGGCCTCGACGTGCTGGTGCTGGAGCGGCACAACCTGCCCGGCGGCATCGCCACCAGCTTCGTCCGCGGCGGCATCGAGATCGAAGCGGCCCTCCACGAGATGATGAGCATCGGCCCCGAGGGGAACCGGCTCAAGGTGGGCAAGTTCCTGGAGGACATGGGCGTGAACGTGGACTGGCTCAAGGTCCCCGAAGCCTACCACGCCTCCCTGCCCGGCATCGAAGTGACCCTGCACCCGGGCCTCGACACCTTCGCCCGGGAGGTGGACGCGGAGGTCCCCGGCACCTATGAGAAGGTGCTCAAGCTCCTGAACCTGTGCCACACCGTCTTCGACAGCGTGAACGAGCTCTCCATCCATCCCATGAGCAAGCCCATGATGCTCCTCAAGCACGAGGCCTTCGTGAAGACCGCTGGCTATTCCACCGCCGAGGTCATGGACACTTTCGACCTGCCCCAGAAGGCCAGGGACCTTCTGGCCCCCTACTGGATCTACGTGGGCAGCGGGTTCAACGAACTGCCCTTCACCATCTTCGCCGTCCTCATGGCGGACTATGTGGGCTACGGCTCCTATATCCCCCGGAAGTTCAGCCACGAGATGAGCCTCAAGATGGCCGAGCGGGCGGAACAGATGGGCGTGCAGATCGAATACAGGCAGCACGTGGAGAAGATCCTGGTGAATGACGGCCGGGTCTACGGGGTCCGCACCGCCCGGGGCGACGAGATCCACGCGGACTACGTCATCTCCGCCCCCTATCCCAACAAGGTCTACACCTCCATGATCGAGCCCATCAGCGAGGTCCCGGAGAAGGCGCTGAAGATGGTCAACGGCCGGCGGCCCAGCCTCTCGGCGTTCAGCGTCATCATGATCCTCGATAAGCCCGCCGAAGAGCTGGGCATCAAGGATTACAGCATCTTCAAGGGCGACACCATGGACACCGACGAGCTCTATCGCGATCTCGCCGGTCTCGGGCCCTACCGCTATCTCACCTGCATCTGCCACAACTACGGCAACCCCGACGCCACGCCGGCGGGGACCTGCTCCTTCTCCATCACCACGCTGCCCCAGGTGGGCGGCTGGAAAAAAGTCACCGCCGACGAATACGACGCGGTGAAGCACCGGGTGGCCGAGCAGATGATCGACGACATGAGCAAATACTACGGCGTGAATCTGAAGGACCATATCCTGGAGATCGTCATCGAGACGCCCATGACCGTGGCCCACTACACCGGTATGTGGAACGGCTGCATCTACGGCTACGCCCACACCATGGAGGACCACATCGTGGCCAGGCTCCAGACCGCCCACGAGGAGAAGTTCATCGAGGGGCTGGAGTTCGCCGGGGCGCACCAGATCTCCGGCGACGGCATGGGCCCCGCCGTGACCAACGGCCGCAAGGCGGCCAAGAACGTGCTGGACGACATCAAGGCGAAGAAGGAGGCGGCCGCGAAATGAAAGTCAAGGGATTTCTGAAAGATGTTGGCGGCGCGTCCCGGGTCACCAAGGCCCGTTTGAACGCCTTTGAAACCGCCTCGGCAAAGCCCGTCGTGGAGGACCCCATCGGGAACGTGGCCCGGGAGTGGCATCCCGGGAAGCTGGAGCTGGTGGTGGATAAAATCTATCCCGTGAGCCCCACGGCCAAGACCGTCCGCTTCGTCCGCGCCGACGGGAAGAAGCTGCCCCCCTTCTACGCGGGCCAGTTCGTCTCGTTGGAGTTCAACGTGGACGGGGAGATCGTCTCCCGCCCCTACTCCATCTCCTCCGCCCCCTATGAGGCCCGGCAGGAGAACGGGTACGTGGAGATCACCGTCCGCAAATCCAAGGGCGACGGCTTCATCGCCGACTACGTGAACAACGAGCTGAAGGAAGGCGACCGGCTCCTCGGCAACGTGGGTCTCGGCCAGTTCTACTACGAGCCCCTGCGGGACGCCAGGCACGTCATGGCCCTGGCCGGCGGCGTGGGCATCACCCCCTTCGCCTCCATGGCCAAGGAGATCGCCCACGGGACGCTGGATATGGACCTGACCATCCTCTACGGCTCCGTGTCCTCCGACGACATCATTTTGAAGGACCAGCTGGCCGCTCTCGACTGCGACCGGGTGAAGGTGGTCCACGTCCTCTCCGGGGACGAGCCCGACTGGACCGGCGAGCGGGGCTTCCTCAGCGCCGAGCTCATCAAAAAATATACGAAGGGCGACACCTCCTACTTCATCTGCGGTCCCCAGGTCATGTACAAGTTCCTGCGGGAGGAGATCAAGAAGCTGGACGTGGCCCAGCGCCGCATCCGCTTCGAGGTCTTCGGCCAGGCCAAGGACATCACCACTTTCCCCGGCTACCCCGCGGAGAAGAAGGACGAGACCTACACCGTCACCGTGCGCCGGGGCGTCCACGAGGACAAGATCCCCGCCAAAGCCACGGAAAGCCTGGTGGTGGCTCTCGAGCGGGCCAACATCCGCATCGACACCGCCTGCCGCAGCGGCGAATGCGGCTTCTGCCGGACCAAGGTCCTTTCGGGCGACTACTACGTGTGCCCGGAGAATGACGGCCGCCGGGCCGCGGACAGGGACTTCAACTACGTCCACGCCTGCGCCGCCTATCCCCTCAGCGACATGACCATCAAGATCCCCATCGAATAAGGAGAAGAGCATGGTAAAAGAAGTGAACCCCCGCATCCACGTGAACGAGCGGGACTATCCCCAGACGGGCCATACCTGCAGCGACCCGGAGAAGAAAAAGCTGGTCAAGAAGCTGGCGCTGCTCATCACCGACAACATCCCCCGCAAGCTCCCCGGCGGCATGAAGGAAAACCATATGGATTTCTGGATTCTGGACCGGCTGCTCACGAAGGACGAAGTGAAGTTCATGCTGAGCTTCGAGAAGCGTCGCACGGGCCGGACCACCAAGTGGCTGGCTGAGAAGAACGGCATGAGCGAGGAAGCGGCCCAGAAGGTCATCGACCATCTGCTGTGGATCGGCATCCTGGAGCAGAACCGGGACAACGCGGACCAGCATATCCAGTACTGCATCCCCAAGTGGGTGGTGGGCTCCGGCGAATACATGGTGGAGCATCCCACCCTGGCCGACGAGCATCCCGAGGTGGCCACCATGTTCAACCTGGCCCCCCAGGAGCCCCTGGAAATGGCCGCCAAGCTGGTGCCCCCCGGCGGCGCGGGCATCGGCATGCACGTGATCCCCGTAGAGAAGGCCATCGACGCCACAAGCACCTCCGTCAGCGTGGAGCATCTGTCCCACTGGCTCCAGAAGTACGACACCTTCTGCACCATGGTCTGCGCCTGCCGCAAGGCCCAGCGCATCCGGGGCGAGGGCGTGGGCGACATCGAGGGCTACATGTGCATCGGCGTGGGCGACATCGCGGAGTTTTTGGTGGAGTCCGGCAAGGACGCCCACTACATCACCCGGGAGGAGGCCATGGAGATCATCGAGCGGGCGGAGCGCAAGGGCTACGTCCACCAGATCACCAACCTGGACGGCCCCAACCGCATCGTGGGCATCTGCAACTGCTCGCCGGGGAGCTGCTACGGCCTTCGCACCAGCCAGCTCTTCAACACCCCCAACATGTCCCGGTCCGCCTATCGGGCCCACGTGGACAAGGAAAAGTGCGTGGCCTGCGGCAAGTGCGTGGAGGTCTGCCCCGCCGGAGCGGCCAAGCTGGGCCAGAAGCTCTGCAAGGCCGACGGCACCCGGGTGAAGTACCCGGTCCACGACCTGCCCGACGACCACGTGTGGGGCGAGGATCGCTGGGACAGAGACTACCGGGACCACAACAAAATCAACTGCTACGACACCGGCACCTCCCCCTGCAAGACCGCCTGCCCGGCCCATATCGCCGTCCAGGGCTATATCAAGATGGCCGCCGAGGGGCGCTACGCCGAAGCCGTGAAGCTGATCCGGCAGGACAACCCCTTTCCCGCCGTGTGCGGGGCCGTGTGCAACCGCCGCTGCGAGGATAGGTGCACCAGGGGGACCGTAGATAAGCCCGTGGCCATCGACGAGATCAAGAAGTTCCTGGCCCAGTGGGAGCTGGAGCACCCGGAGACCTACGCCGAGATCTGCGAGAACATGGACGGCCAGCAGTGGACCGAGTTCCCCATCGCCA
>JAZRUD010000306.1:0-1776 GCA_045652385.1 Clostridia bacterium | reverse complement strand
GCCACGTACTCAGCATAGGTCATGTCGCCAACCTTGTTCAGAGCGAAGTTGGGCAGCTCATAGATGGCGGGGATGCCGTTGGGGTAGAGCTTCGCGGCGGCCACGGTGTTGCAGGGGAAGGAGTCGAACTCTTCGCCCCAGGCAGCCTGGGTCTCAGCGGAACCGAACCACTCGGCGAAGGCCTTCACGGCCTCGGTCTGCTCGGCGGTACGGCCGGCCTTGTCGAGGATGCCGATGTACTCAGCGATGTAGTAGGTGCCGTCCTTGGTGTCCACCAGGGCCCAGTTCTCGGGCTCCAGGGTGCCCTTCAGGGGCTTGTCGGAGCTCTCCGCCGCGGCGTCGATCTTGCCGTAGAGGGAGGAGGAGTAGAAGGTGGACACCTGCACGTCGCCCCGGTTCAAGGGATCGAAGCCGTAGCTGTCACCGGTGAACACGCCGCCCTCGCAGTACTTCCACAGGGTCTTCCAGCCGTCCACGGTGATGCCGCCGGCGGGGGAGGAAGGATCCGCGAAGGGATAGAGCATGGCGGAGTTGATGTTGGCGTTGGTGGTGCCGCCGACCTTGCCCTGGCGATACCAGGTGTAGCCGCAGTTCACGATGTCCGCCCAGTGGTCGAAGTGGAGCTCCTGACCGTTGGTGCCGGCTTCATCCTTCCGATAGAGCATCAGAACGTTCTGGATGACGATGCCGTAGGCCTTGCCGTCATACTTATAGCTGCCGACTTCGCCGACCCAGGAAGGCGTCCAGTCGATGATCTTCAGGTTCTCGTAGGTGCCGCCGACCAGCTGGCCCCAGCGGGTCTCGTTCAGACCGAAGATCAAGTCGCCGTCCTTCTTCTCGTTGGCGGCCTGGATGGCAGCGGTGTCGCCGTTGATGACGCTGTTGTCGTCCAGAGAGATGGTGAAGCCCGCTTCCTTGGCTGCATTGATCAGCCAGGTCACGCGCTCGGTGGAGTTGGAGTTGGAATAGATGCGGATGGTGTATCCGGAGTAATCCTTCTTCTCCTCCGTCTTGGTCTCGGCGGGCTTTTCGGTCTCCGCGGGCTTCTGTCCGCAGGCGACGATGGCCAGCACCATGATGAGAGCCAACACAAGTGCAAGAACTTTCTTCATGTTTCTTCTCCTTTTTCTTACGTTATGGGCTTTTGCCCTAACTTTTATTATACCTATATGAATAGAAATAATCAAGGGGGCGGGCTTACTTTCTGGACCGGCCCCGGCTCTTCTTGGCGGAGCCGGGCGTGCCGGGCCGGGCGTGCCGGGCCGTGATTACGGTCTCGCCCATGAGCTTGCGGATCTCGTCCCTGAGCTTGGCCGCCTGCTCGAATTCCAGCTCCCGGGCCGCCTGCTGCATCTGCTCCTTGAGGATCTCGATCCGGGCCGCCTTCTCCTGCTCCGAATAGGCGGCTTCGCCCGCTTCCGCCTTGTGGCTGATGCCCAGGAGGGCGGAAACCTCTTTGCGGATGGTCTTGGGCGTGATGCCGTGCTCGGCGTTGAACGCCATCTGCTTCTTCCGGCGGCGCTCGGTCTCGTCCATGGCCCGCTGCATGGAGGGGGTCACGATGTCGGCGTAGAGGAGCACCCGGGCCTCCGCGTTCCGGGCGGCCCGGCCGATGGTCTGGATGAGGGAGGTCTCGGACCGGAGGAACCCCTCCTTGTCCGCGTCCAGGATGGCCACCAGCCCCACTTCGGGCAGGTCCAATCCCTCCCTGAGAAGGTTGATGCCCACCAGCACATCGAATTCCCCCAGCCTGAGATCCCGGATGATCTCCATCCG
>JAZRUD010000305.1:0-2861 GCA_045652385.1 Clostridia bacterium | reverse complement strand
GTTCAGGGTGATCTCGGCGTGATCCTTGGTGTAGCCGTTGCCGATGATCATGTTCACGTCCTTGCCCACGCCCTCGGCGCCCAGGGCCGCCTTGGTGAAGCTGGTGGCCATGGAGAAGAAGTACACGAGGCCGTCGTCCCGCACGGGCAGGATGGCGCTCATCTCGCAGTTGGGCTGGTTTACGCAGCAGATGGAGATGTCGTACTCCCTGCCGCCGTTGGCTTCGAGAGCCGCCTCCAGCACCGCCACGGGCTCCGTGGCCGAAGCCACGATGACCTTATGGTACACGCCCAGCTCCATGAGGGCGGGGACCTGCTTGGGGTTGCGCACGAGACCCACCACGTTGCCGGTGGGGCCTACCTTCTTCATGGCCTCGTAGCCGCAGAGGACGGCGCTCTTGCCGTTGGCGCCCAGGATGAGGACGGAATCCCCCTCCTTGGGGAGCTTGCGGGCCTGGGCGGGGGCGCCGGCCACGTCGAGAGCCGCCAGAGCCAAAGCCTCGCTCATGTCGGAGGGGAGCTTGGCGTAGATGCCGCTTTCAAAGAGGACGGCCTTGCCCACGATGTCCACCCGGTCGATGTCCTTGTGGACGGCCAAAATTTTGTCGATGCGCAGCGGCGTCAGGGATAGGGACACCAGCGAGGCGATCTTGTCCCCCACCTTCAGATCCCGATCCTTCAGGTCCTCGCCGATGTAGGCCACGGTGCCGATGAACATGCCGCCTGAGCCGGTGACCGGGTTCTGCTGCTTGCCACGCTCAGCTACGATCCCCATGATCATCTCGCCGATCTTCTTTTCGTCGCCGCCGCAGGCCGCCTCGATCTGGGTGAAGGAAGCGGAATCGATGTTCAGAGACTGGACGTCGCAGATGATCTCGTTGGAGTAGAGGACGTCCATGTTGTTGTCGATCTTATAGGCCGCCTGGGTGAGCACGCCCTTGGGCTCGATAACGCGATGAGTGCCGTATTTGTTGCCTTTGAGTGCCATAAGTCTCCCTCCGTAAATTTGTATATTTATAAGTTTATGCTGTATATATTCATCGGACCGGGCAGTTGGGACCGCCGGTGAGGCCCAGAATAGCCCGAGCCTCCCCAGGGGAAGCGATCTCACGCCCCAGTTCCCGGGAAAGGCGCACCACCTTCTCCACCAGCTCACCGTTGCTGCGGGCCTTCACGCCCCGGGAGAGGTAGAGGTTGTCCTCGAAGCCCACGCGGACGTTGCCGCCCATGACGATGGCGGGGGCCGCCAGGGTAAAGGCGCTTCGGCCCACGCCCGTGGCTGTCCAGGTGGACCCGGCGGGGATGGCGTTGGCCATCCAGACCAGATTCTGCACCGTAGCGGTGGCACAGCCGGGTACGCCCAGCACGAAATTGAACTGCATGGGCGCTCCGGGGACCTCGCCTTTGCGGGCCATGTTCAGGACGGTGTCCAGGTGGCCCATCTCAAAGCATTCGAATTCGGGCTTGATACGGTTCTCGATCATCCGCTTCCCGAAGGCACGCATGGTGGGCAGCGTGTTGTCGAAGATCTCGTCGCCGAAGTTGCAGGTGCCGCAGTCCAGCGTGGCCATCTCCGGGAAGAGCTCCGTGGGCTGGAGCCGCTCCTCCGGCTTCATACCCGTGGCTCCGCCGGTGGAGGGGATCATGATCACGTCGGGAAGCTCCGCGCGGATGGCGTCCATGACCACCCGGAACCGCTCCCGATCCTGGGTGGGAGTGCCGTCGTCCCAGCGGACGTGGACGTGGACGATGGCCGCCCCGGCGTCATAGGCGGAGCGGGCCTCCCGGACCATCTCCTCCACGGTGTAGGGCACGGCGGGATTCTGGGCCTTGGTGACCTCCGCGCCGCAGATGGCGGCGGTAATGATGAGCTTTTCCATGTTATAATCCTTTCCTTGTCAGCAGTTTTGCCGGCTTCGCTTGCGAAATTGCTGCGCCGGTCCGCAGCAAGGGCACAAACTGCAATGGTTTGAAAAACTGGTTTTTCAAACTATAGCCGCTGCTTGTCCTTGGGGGTCACGCAGGTGCCGCTGGCCCGGCAGACCAAAACGGGCTCCGCCAAAACCTCCGCCGCGGAATCGTTGATGTCCGGCCGGGCGGTGATGACCTTCCGGGCCTCGAACACCATCTTCCGGGAGGTGTTGCCCTCGGACACGATCTCGCCCGTGGCCTCGATGAAGTCCCCGGCGTAGACCGGCGCCTTGAACTCCACCATATCGTAGGCGCAGAACAATCCCTCGTCTCCGTCCCGGCGGATCAGCAGCTCCGTCGCCACGTCCCCGAACAGTTCCAGCATCTTGGCGCCGTCCACCAGATTCCCGCCGTAATGGGCGTCGTGGGCGCTCATGCGCACCCGAATGGTCACTTGCATACCCAAACCTCCTTATACATTTTGAAATAGAAAAAGCTATGGAAAACAAATGATTCTCCATAGCGCTCCGTCCAAAGAAAAAGGCTATCGATGCGGCAAAAGCCGAATCGATAGCGCATCATCTTCACAGACGACAGTGGCCGAGCTATGTCCACCCGACCCCCAAGAATCGGAAGCGGCGAAGCTCCCTCCTCTTTCGGCGGCTGCGCCCCTTTCCCGGGGGGACCGTTCGCCCGTTTTCCCCGCCGGATACCCGACGCGCCGCGCCTCTATCCACAATATTCTGTTGTGTCAATTATATCAGAATCGTTGTGGTTTTGTCAATCGGAACAGGGTATATATTCCTGCCGGATAGCGGAAAGGAGCCCCTCCTCCACACCCAGAAGTTCGGCCACGGAGAGGGCCCTTTGGGGGACGGAAGCGACGGAGATCTCCCCGATGCCGTAGTCCATAAAACGGCGGAGGACGGAGAGCTTGTCCGCCCCGGCGTC
>JAZRUD010000304.1:0-5299 GCA_045652385.1 Clostridia bacterium | reverse complement strand
CAACGCCGCCTCCAAGGGCAGCCAGACTATCTCGCGCACCTCCTCCGGCTGCGGAGATGTCTGCGTTTGTGAAGCCTCTGCGAGGAAGAAGACCACCCTTTTCCAGTGGCCGGGGGCAGGACTGTATTCGATGCTCTGACGCCAGCCGGGCAGAAAGCGCACCGAAAGCCCCGTCTCCTCCCGGATCTCCCGGGCGGCGGTTTCCTGCTCGGTCTCATCACCCTCCACATGACCTTTACACAAGGAAACATGCCCCTTCTGCATCCGCTCGACCAGCCACAGCCTCTCCCTCGCCCTGTTCCCATTGAAAATCACCGCGCCGCAGCTCTTTTCAAAGATCATGTTTCCCCTCCGTTTTCTGCATCGATGTGCATTCGGACAGCTTTCTATCGGTCCCCCTATTGTTCCCTCGTCAGCTCGTACAGCAGGATCGCGCCGAAGACGGCGGCGTTGAGGGATTCGGCCTTGCCGGGCATGGGGAGGCGATAGCAATAGCACAACGCGGCAGAAGCGTCCGTGACGCCGTTGCCCTCGTTCCCCACCAGCAGCGCCATTTTGGACGTTTTGGCGGGCAGGGTCTCGCTGCCCTTGAGATGGCCGCAGAGGCAGGGGTACCCCTGCTCGTTCAGGGCCCGGAGGGCGGCGGGGATGTCCGCCGCATAGACGGGCAGATGATAGGCCGAGCCCATGGATGCCCGCAAGGTCTTTGGGGAAAAGGGGTCGGCGCACTGAGGGGACAGGATCACTGCCGACGCGCCCAATGCGTCCGCCGTCCGGATGAGGGTGCCCACGTTGCCCGGGTCCTGCACGTCCTCCAGAAGGAGCACCAGGCCCGTGAAGCTCTCCGGCAGGGATGCGACGGGCGTCCTGGCCACGGCGCACAGGTTCTGGGGCGTGCCGGCGGTGGAAAGAGCGTCCATGACGCTGTCGGTGACCAGCACCGTCTCACAGGGAAAATCCACCGTCCCCGCATATCCCTCCCGCACGAAGACGGTCTCCAGGGCCGCCCCGGAGGTCAGGGCCTCCCGGACCAGCTTGTCCCCTTCGATGAAGTGACGTCCGGTCTCCCTCCGGTATTTGCTCTCCCGGAGGGATCGGGCCCGCTGGACACGGGGATTGGTTCGGCTGGCAATACGATCCATAGGCTTACCTCGAAAACGGAATTAAAAAAGCCACCGTTTCGGTGGCATGTGTGTCAGACGCTCAGACGCTGCGGACGATCTTGCCGGAACGGAGGCAACGCGTGCAAACGTTCATGATCTGAGTCTTTCCATCAACGATCACATGTACCCGCTGCACGTTGGGAGCCCAGCTGCGCTTGGTCTTGTTCTCGGCATGGCTGACGTTATTCCCGGACATCTTGCCCTTTCCGCAGACTTCACAGAACTTACCCATTCAAGTCCACCTCCTTTGCAAAAATCGAACGGAGCTATATTACCATAGACCTCCTGCAAATGCAAGCTTTTTTTAGACTAAATCTAAAAAATTGTTTTGTCGCAGGGCCTCGTATAGGACGATGGCCACGGAGTTGCTGAGATTCAACGACCGCTGGCTCTCGCCCATAGGGATGCGGATGGCACGATCGGCGTTTTTCCGCAGCAGCTCCTTGGGCAGGCCCGCCGTCTCCTTGCCGAAGACCAGAAAATCCCCATCCTGAAAGGCAGCGTCCGTGTACCGATGTTGCGCATGGGTGGAAGCGTAGAAGAACCGGCTGTCGGGATACAGGGCCTGCAGCTCCTCCAAACTGTCGAAGTAGCTGATATTCAGCGTGTGCCAATAATCGAGGCCCGCCCGCTTCAGATGCCTGTCGTCCACGGAGAATCCCAGGGGGCGGATGAGGTGCAGGCAGGAGCCGGTCACCGAACAGGTCCGGGCCACGTTGCCCGTGTTCTGCGGGATCTCCGGCTCCACCATAACGATATGAAACATAGACAGATCTTCCTTCCAACGGCTTTCTTTCACGTAAAATTTTAGCATATTTTTTGTGACAGCGGTTGAACAATCTGTGAATAGACAGTATAATGCAAGTATGTATACGCGAAAGAGTGTCCCTGAGAAGGCGACATCCAAAACTGCATCCTCCAAACGCCCCGCCGGCGCCGCCGCCCGGTCTTCTTCGTCTGCCCAACCGGCAGAGCTGACCGAGGAGGAAAAGGCCCGCCGCGCGGCTGCCGCCCGCAAGCGCGCCGCCGCCCGCCGCAAGGAGCAGGAACGCAAACGGCAGAAGCGCATCTTCCTGCTGGCGGCCGGCATGTTTTTGACCGCCGTCGTGGTGCTGGTGTGGGCCGTGGTCCTGATGTTGAAGCGCAACCGTTCCGAGGTCGTTACGGTGGACGCCAGCCCCGACGTCACCACCTATATGGCCCCCGGGCAAACCGGCTCCATTCCTACCAGTCAAAGCGGCGAACCCGGTTCCCTCCCCCCCGCCTCCGGCGTCATCCCTCGCGGCGTCACGGTGAACGGCGTCCAGGTGGGCGATCTTTCCGTGGATCAGGCGCGGTCCGCTCTGACCCAGAGCTTTGAGAACGATCTAAACAGCGTGGCCATCACGCTGAAAAGCGACTATTTCAACGCCACGCTGAACCGCAGCGACATCGGCGCTTATTTCGACGTGGACGCCGCCCTGGCCACCGCAGCCGCCTCCGGCAGCAACGCTCAGGTGAAGGCTACCATGCTGTATGACCGGGAAACGCTGACGGTGTCCCTGGCCGCCCTCAACGACAAGGTCCCCGGCCACGCCACCAACGCCACCCTGTCCATCGACTACGACAGCTATACTGTGGGCAAGACCACTTACCAGAAGCCCAAGTTCGTCTACACCGAGGGCACCAACGGGATGCAGCTTGACACGGCGGCGGTGATCAACCAGATCGAGAGCGCTTTGCAAAGCGGCACCTATCAGCTGTCCTTTGCCCCCAACGTGACCGTTTCCGAACCGGCGGTGACCGTGGCGAGCCTGAAGAAAGCCACCACGAAGCTGTCCTCCTTCCACACATTGTATTATTTCACCGGCACCAGCTCCACGGATAAAGACATCTTGGCGGTCCGTGAGGGGCGGGACGCCAACATCAGCAAGGGCGTGGGGATCATGAACGTGATCACCCTCAAGCCCGGCGAAAGTTTCAGCTTCAACAAGAAGACCGGCGACAGAACCGAAAAGAAGGGCTGGGCCATGGCGCCTGCCATCTACGGCAAGGACCACCGGCCGGAGCCCGGCGGCGGCATCTGCCAGGTGAGCACCACCATGTACAACGCCCTGCTCCAGGCCGGCGTGGAGATCACCTATCATCGGCCCCACTCGATCCCGTCGGACTACGTGGATTTGGGCTGGGACGCCACGGTGGACTCCAACCATATCGATTTCAAGTTCAAGAACAACAAGAAGAACACCATCTACTTGTTCGTATATATCACCAAGAACAAGGACAGCTCCCGGAAAAAGGAAGTCCATGTGGACGTATACGGCATGGAGGAGCCCGGCATCACCTATAAGACCCGGTCTGAGCTCATTTCCGAGGACAAGGCCAGCAACCCGGAGATCAAGTACGACAAGAAGCAGTATGAGGGATATCAGGAAAAGACCCGGGAAGCCCACGACGGCTACGTGGTGACCACCTACGTGGACATGTACACCGACAAGAAGAATCCCAAGACCATCTACTCCTATACCGCCACCTACGACAAGATCGAGGAACAGTGGACTTACGGCACCAAACCCACGCCTACGCCCAAGCCCACCAACACGCCCAAACCCACCAAGACCCCCAAGACCACGCCCACGGCGGAATCCTTCGTGCCGGGCTACTAAAAAACGATATAAAAAAGAGGGCTCGTCGAGCCCTCTTTTTGTTTGCTATCGGATGCCGTGGTCGGCCATGACCTTCAGCAGATAGTCCCGCGCAGAGCTGTGAGGCAGATGGGCCTGCACGTCCCGCGGGTCTACGTAGTCCCCGTTGTCGATGCAGGACAGGAGGAACTCGATGGTGAACACGTCGAAGATATGGGGGTCGGAGAAAGCCTGCTCGATGGTGGTGTTCATGCGGGTATTCAACGCCTCTATGACGCAGGTGTAGATGAAATGATCCCGCCCCAGCAGCTCGCCCAGGCGGTCCAGGCTGTTGAGGGCGTCCTGTATCTGGGCCACCAGCACATGCCGCCGATAGCCGCCCGTGCCCTGGCCGCCCGTCAGAATGGCGTCCACGGAGCAGTGGAGCATCACGGCCAGATCCGGCAGCAGCGATACGTCGGGCAACGTCTCGCCCCGTTCCCAATTGGAGACGGACTGAGCGCTGACGCCCAGCCTCTCCCCCAGCTTCGCCTGGGTCAGTCCCACTTCCTTGCGGCCCGCCTGGATAAACGCGCCGATCTTTTCCAAATCGAGATACATCGTCGTCATCTCCTTTCTGAAAAGAGGATACCATCCGCCGCCTCTTCCCGCAATCGAGCGTTCCTTGAGAAAAGCCGGCTAAATATCAAGCCTCGTTTCTATACAAAAGGAGGGCCGTTCCCGGTCCTCCTTTTTCCGTCGAGTTTTATGCGCCCTTCTTGCTGTGAAAGTGCACCAGCACACCCAGTAGCCCCGCCGCCAGGCAGCCGATGCCGCCGCCCACGGCGCCCTTCACGAGCATGAACAGGCCCGCCGCCGCCAGGACAGCTGACGCCACCAGAAAGAACGTGGTTCGTGTGGTATGTCGTTCCTTTGCCATAACTCTACCCTCGATGTTCTCTGTTGTTCATCGCCAGGGTCACTTGCCGTCTTCGTCCATGTATCTGGCACGGTTGAAGCGGTCTTTCAGGTCGAAGACGTTGTTCACCGTTTTCTCCGACAGGACCTGGTCCTGGTCATCGGCCAAAGCGTCCTTGTTCGCGGCTTTCCGCCGCGCTATAGCCCAGCCGACGATCCCAAGCAGGACTACGACGGCGATAAACGCGGTGAAGAGTTTTCCGATAAAGCCCATCGTCGGTATCCTTCCTTCCTCGATTCAGCAAGCCGACAGAGGGTCACTCCACGTTTTCGTTGACGTATGCGATGGCGTCCACGGAAGCGGGCACTATGCCGTTTGCTTTATAGTAATCCATGAAGGTGGAGGAAATATCCTTGCGGATGATCATGCTGCTGCCCGGCGTCAAAGCTTTATCGTCGTACATGTTCTCATCCTCGATGTCCAGGATGTTCCCTTCCGCATCCAGCAGAGCGAGCACCACCCGGATGCCGTACAACGGCTTATCCGTGTCGTTGGTCACCGTGGCGTACATATAGTTGTAAGTCCACCAACCGTCTTTGACGTCCAGCTGCAGG
>JAZRUD010000303.1:0-1060 GCA_045652385.1 Clostridia bacterium | reverse complement strand
CGTTCCACGGGGCAGGCGGAGAGTGGATCGAGGATCGGATCATGATCTGCTCCTCAGGCCGGGGCGGCAACGCCACGCCCGTGGGCCGGTACACCATCTACGAGACCTACGACTACAAGCTCCTGGGCTCCGAGGAGGAGGATACCCTGTGCTACGGGTTCTGGGCCTGCCGATTCTACAAGGGACACCTGTTCCACTCCGTCCCCATCAGCTACGACGCGGGCAGCGACAAGGCGAAGGCCCATCGCATGACCAACATGCTTTCCTACCAAAAGCTGGGCACGGCGGCTTCTCACGGCTGCGTGCGGATGACGGTGGAGGACGCCAAGTATATCTATGATCTCGCTGCTTTCTATACGGTGAACGTGTGGGTCACCAAGGACAAAGGCCCCACGCCTCCCAAGCCCCCTCAGATCATTTGGACCCAGCCGTATACCTACCAGAAGAAATACGGGTGGGACCCCACGGACCCGGACCCGGCCAACCCCTATCTGACCCTTTCGACGCCCACCCCCGCGCCCCAATAGACCTGCGCAGCCTTCATCCGCGCATTCTCCGGGCGCAGAGACGTTCGTTAGCCTTTACAGAGGGACGAAACCTTTGATATACTGTCGAAAATGAAAGCTGTCATGAAAAAAACCTTCGCCCTGCTGCTGGGGCTGCTGATCCTGTCGGGCTGCGCGCCGGAGCCTGCCCCCGGGCCGACGGCTGCTGCCACAGCCCCGCCTGCCGTCACTGCGAACCCCATTCCTGCAGTCACCGCTGCGCCCACTGCCACGCCTGCACCGACTCCCACGCCCTCCCCCACGCCCAAGCCCCAGCCGCTGCGCTACGAATGGGTGGACGTCACCCCCAGGGTCCCCATGGCCCGGGTGACCGCTGAATGGGTCAACCTTCGCGCCAGGGCGTCCGCTTCGGCGGAGGTGCTCGCCCGCATGGAGCGCGAACGCGCCGTTCTGGACGCGGTGTGGAACTAAGGAATATTTTCATGGATGGAAGCCTGCCTCAACTGAGGTGGGCTTCTTCCTTTAAATAATTAGTGAGATGTCGCCTTGGCTGG
>JAZRUD010000302.1:0-3512 GCA_045652385.1 Clostridia bacterium | reverse complement strand
CCCCGGCACGGAGAGCACCATCGGGGATAAGGCCCTGAACGCCCTCTCCACGGTGAACCCCCTGCAGATGCTCATGATCTCCGTGGCGGTGGGCACCGCCGTGGGCATGAACTCCCTGATCTCCCGACGGCTGGGCGAAGGCCGGGGCGAGGACGCCAACCGGGCCGCGGGCAACGGTCTCGTGCTCATGGTGCTCAGCTCCCTCTTCTTCACCTGCATCGGTTTGTTCCTCTCCCGCGCCTTCATGAACTGGCAGGACAACGATCCCATCGTCCGGCTCTTCGGCCGGGAGTACATGACCATCTGCCTGTCCCTCTCCGTGGGCATCTTCCTCTCCGTGGGCATCGAGCGGATCATGACCAGTCAGGGCCGGACCATGGTGGCCATGATGATGCAATTGACCGGCGCCCTGTCCAACATCGTCCTGGACCGCGTTTTCGTGTTGGGCCTGGGGCCCATCCCCGCCATGGGCGTCACCGGCGCGGCCATCGCCACGGTGGCGGGCCAGTTCGCGTCCATGACGCTGGCCCTCGTCATGCTCACCCGCTCTAAGAGCGAGATACAGCTCCGGCGGCAGCATTTCCAGGTCAAAAAGCAGACCGTGAAGGACATCTACAGCGTGGGCGTGCCCTCCATCCTCATGCAGGCCGTGGGCACGGTGATGTATCTCGGCATGAACGGCATCTTGAAGGGTCTGGGCGAATACCACATGGAGCATCTGGACCCCGCCGTCAACTACGTGGACGCCTACAAGAGCGCCTTCGGCACCTACTTCCGCCTCCAGTCCGTGATCTTCATGCCGGTCTTCGGCCTCAACAACGCGGCCATGAGCATCCTGGGCTATAACTTCGGCGCCCGGAACAAGAAGCGGTTCATGAAGGCCTACGGCATGCTGACCCTGTTCTGCGCGGCGTTCATGATCGCGGGCACCGCCCTCTTCGAGCTGGGCGCGCCCACCCTCATGGAGCTGTTCGCCGTTTCCGACTTCACCTACGGCGTCACCATCACCACCATCCGCATCATCGCCTGGGGCTTCGTGTGTGCGGCGATCGGCATCTCCATGGGCACGGTCTACGGCGCCACGGACACGGGCGTCTACGGCATGATCACGTCCCTCGCGCGGCAGCTCTTCATCCTCCTCCCTGTGGCCTACCTCATGGCCGCCCTCACCCACCGCATCGAGGCGGTCTGGTTGGCCTTCCCCATCGCGGAGGTCTCCCACCTGATCCTGGCCGGATTTTTGATGCTCCGGCTGTACCGGAAGAAGATCAAGCCCCTGGGGGAATAAAGAGAAACACAAGAAAAAACGGGAAGTACGGCTCAGGCCATACTTCCCGTTTGTTTTTGGGCGTTTCCTTCTTTCCTTATTCCATATGCAGCATCCTTTGGGGGATGTGGCAGTAGCCGCCGGGGTTCTTGTCCAGATACTTCTGGTGGTACTCCTCGGCGGAGAAGAAGTTCTGAAGGGGCAGCAGCTCCACGGCGAGGGGCGCGCCCACCTTCCGCGCCTCGGCGTCGAAGGCGGCCTCGAGGGCCGGGAGCTGGTCGGGGTCGGTGTAGTAGACGCCGGTCCGGTACTGGACGCCCTCGTCCTCCCCCTGCTTGTTGACGGACAGGGGGTCGATCACCAGGAAATAGAGGTCCAGGAGCCTGGCGAGGGCCAGCTTTCCCTCGTCGTAGTCGATCTTCACCGTCTCGGGGTGGCCGCTGTCGCGGCACACGTCCTGATAGCTGGGCGCGGCGTCGGGGCCGTTGGCGTAGCCCACCTCCGTGGACAGGACCCCCTCGAACTGATCGAAAAACTTCTGCATGCCCCAAAAGCAGCCCCCGGCCAGATAGATGGTTTTCATAAGATAGCTTCCCTTCCTGGATTTTCAGATACAGCATAGCATAGTTTGCCGTTTCTTTCAATATTCGCGGCCCCGCATCTTGCACGGAGGGGACGTTTTGGATATGATGATATTGGGTTGATTATGCTTTCCCGATCATTCGTCTGTTTGGAGGTTTGCTTATGAAACGGATCTTTCCGTTGCTGCTGTCGCTGCTGCTGCTGTCGGGCTGCGCCGGCGCCGCGCTTGCCGCCCCTGTGGCGCAGGCAGCCTCCGCCCCCTCCCCGTCTTTGGAACCTGCGGCCCCGACGGATACGAAGGCGTCCTCTCCCGATGAAAGCTCTCAGGACACCGGCTCCCTGCTCCTGTATCGATTCAGCCAGGAGGATGCGGGCGCCTCGGGGGAGATGTTCTCCTTCGATCTCGACCAGGACGGCACGGCGGAGGAGATCTCCTTTGCCCTGAGGCCCGATGACAGATGGGCAACGGCCATTTCCTGGGGAGAAAGCACCGTCGTTTTGGAGGAGGGGGACGAGCCCGTTTCGGCGGAAGTGCTGGATCTGGACCCGGAAAGCCCCTTCTATAACCTTCTCATGGTCTTCGACTACGGCTCCGACAGCTATGTGACCGTGGAGCTCCACCCGGAGGACGGGCAGCTGGTCCAGGGGAAAACCATATACGGCAGGTACGGCCTGGCGGACGGCGTTCTCCGGTTCACGGAGCGCAGCGACCTTCTGGGCACGAACTTCGGCGTCCGGTCCTATCACGGGGACGATCTGACGCCGGACAGCGTTTGGCTCGACATTATCGGCGTTCCCACGGAGGAGGAGCTGCAAACGAACCTGGAGGGATTAGTCGACATCGGCATCGTGATCCATTGTGCTGCACCCGTGCCCTGCGTCATCGACGGTCAGCCGGCGACGCTCCCGAAGGACACCTATCTATACCCCCTGCGTTTTATGGATCCCGATGCGGATCTGGTCATGGAGGTGCGCACCCTGGACGGTATCGTGGCCCAGCTGTTCTTCTTCGACGACGAGGACGAACCCCATGATCCCCACCGGATCTACGAACTGAACCAGGACGAGTATTTCGACAACCTTCTGTTCGCAGACTGACGGGCAGCGGATACCTTCGGCGACGCCGAAGCGGACGAAAGCGGGGAGCAGAAGTAGGCATAACCGCCTGTTTTTTTGGTATTGCATTTTGGCAAACGGTCTGATACTATAGGGCAATTCCAAAAAAGGTATGCAAGTATGAACCTGACTGTGAAAGAAGAATATCTGGCCGCGCTCAAGGAAGGCCAGAAGGAATACGCGAGGCTGACCGCCCTGGGGAAGGACCCGGGGCCGGCGGTGCTGGAAGAGCTGCTGCCGGACATGAGCAAGATGGCCGTCCAGGAGCTCAAGAGCCAGGAGATCCCCATGGACCGGATCGCGGGCACCGTGACCCGGGGCCGGATCTCGGCCCTGACCGCGGGGTTTTTGCCCCTGCTCCCCGAGGAGAGCGAGTTCGCCCTGAAGTGGATGGCCCTGTGCGAAGCGAACCTGTCCGACACGGGCCTAAGGGACCCGATCCTCTGCTACGAGTATCTGGGCAGCTTCTACGTCCAGGAGGGCAACAAGCGGGACAGCGTCCTCAAGCACTTCGGGAACACCCGGATTCTGAGCGACATCCGCCGCA
>JAZRUD010000301.1:0-1697 GCA_045652385.1 Clostridia bacterium | reverse complement strand
CCCAGGCCGCCGCGATGGCGGGAAAATCCTCCGGCAGGGGCGCTTCCGGCCGCCCGAACCGGACGCCCCGGGCCTTGGCCGCCGCGATGCCCTGGGCCTGGCGCTTCTTGATGTTCTCCCGCTCATTCTGTGCAACAAAGGATAAAATCTGCAAAACCAAATCCGCGATGAAGGTGCCCATCAGATCCTTGCCGTTTCGCGTGTCCAGCAGGGGCATGTCGATAACGCAGACGTCCGCCCCGATCTCCTTGGTCAAAACGCGCCACTGGCGCAGGATCTCCTCATAGTTGCGGCCCAGACGGTCGATGCTCAGCACATACAGCAGGTCCCCAGCCCGCAGCTTCTTCACCAGCTTCCGGTACTGGGGCCGGTCGAAATCCTTGCCCGACTGCTTGTCCATATAGATGTTTTTCTCCGGGACCGCCCGCTCCGCCATGGCCAGCAGCTGCCGATCTTCGTTCTGGTCCGTGCTGGAAACACGGACGTAGCCGTATTCGCTCATATCCCTTCACCTTATAAAAATGGCGGCCAAATGCATTTTGACCGCCTTTTGTATATTCATTCCGTCCGCGGCGGGGTGCATATTCGCATATCTAACCACACCGTCCACCGAGTTATCCACAGTCAGAGGCCTTGAATTGTTGCGATTTTATGACTTATCCACCGTATGAAGGCCATGCATACCCATAAATGCGCCCCTGCATACCCGCCGCTTCGGGCCTGAATAACGCCTGTGTTATGCCGCGATATTCATACATTGTTCAAACTTTTTATGAATACCTGTCGGAAAAATGGGCTGCATACCCTATTTCAGGTTCATCAAACGGAACTGTTTGAGCTGATTGGCGGAGTAGTTTCCGTTCATCTCAGCCCGCTTCTTCACATACTTGGGCAGGTCGCTGTAGGACGTCCGATGCGCCGTTTCCGGATCGCCCTTGGCGTAGAAGACGGCGCCGTTGGGGTTGGTGGTGACCTGTCCCCGGGCCGCTGCCACCGCCTGGGCCAGAGAGTTCTTCACCTGGGCTTCGGTGGGCGTCTCAGCCTTTCCCGCGCCGCCGCCGCCGCCGTATCCCTGGGCGGCCCGGGCCTCCAGGTACGCCTGATAGAGATACTTGGCCGCCGCGAAGGCCTGTTCCATGGCTGCGTTCTGCTGCTGGGCGTTGAACTTCTCCACCTCCAGCATCCGATCCCGCTCGCCCTCCATGGCCTTGTAAAGCTGATCGGCCAGCTTCATGCCGTAATCGCTCTCCAGCTCCCGCACGTCGTCCGCCGCAGCGTTGTCCTGCCGCCGCTTCACGTCGGTCACGAAGGTGCTGCTGCCCATGCCCCGGGAGATGGCGTCGGCGTCCAGCTCCGCGTCCTGACGCTGATTCCCACGGAAGATGGCGGCGATGGCCCTGTCGTACAGGGGCCGCAGCACCGCGCCGATGCGCTCCGCCAGCGTCTGCTCGTCCAGCGGCGTGTAGGTGATCAGCTGAGGCGCATAGTCCCGCTTGGTCTTTTCGTAGATGGTCTCGAAGGCCTGGTTGCCGTAGTATTTATCCTGTTCGCTCATGTTTACCTCACTTATTCTCTTGCCGCCAGAGCCGCTTCCAGCTCCAGGAGCTTGTTATACAGGATCGAAAGATCCTGATTCAGATTGTTCTCGTTCTGGGCGATGCGGCTGTTGACGGCTTCCAGATCCTCCTCGCGGCCGG
>JAZRUD010000300.1:0-1204 GCA_045652385.1 Clostridia bacterium | reverse complement strand
GACGCCCGCCCCGACGAGGTGGTGGACGAGACGCTGGAGCTGTTCATCGAGCTGGGCGCCACGGCGGAGCAGCTGGATTTCCCCATCGTCTACGCCTCCGCCCGAAACGGCATGTCCGGCTACGAGGTGGACCAGCTGGAGCACAGCATGAAGCCCATCTTCGACACCATTTTGAGCGCCATTCCCGCGCCCTCCATGGACGATTCGGCGCCGCTGCAGATTTTGTTCTCCACCATCGACTATGACGATTACGTGGGCAAGATCGGCGTAGGCCGCATCGAGCGGGGCGTGGCGAAGCGGGGCCAGAGCATCGTCCTCTGCGGCGGCGAAGGAAACAAGGTCCGGCCCGCCAAGATCTCCCGGCTGTATCGGTTCGAAGGATTGCACCGGGTGGAGGTGGAGGAGGTGCATGCGGGGGACATCCTCTGCATGGCCGGCGCCGAGGATCTGAACGTGGGCGAGACCGCCTGCGATCCGAACTGCGTGGAGCCCATGCCCTTCGTGCATATCGACGAGCCCACGGTCAGCATGCTCTTCAAAGTGAACGACAGCCCCTTCGCCGGGAAGGAGGGCCGGTACGTGACCAGCCGGAATATCCGGGAACGGCTGTTCAAGGAGGTCAAGACCAACGTGTCCATGCGGGTGGAGGAGACCGAATCCACCGACACCTTCAAGGTCAGCGGCCGGGGCGAGCTGCACCTGTCGATCCTGATCGAGACCATGCGCCGGGAAGGGTACGAGTTCGCCGTGACCCGGCCCAAGGTCATCATGAAGCAGGGTGAGAACGGAGAGATGCTGGAGCCCATGGAGGAGCTGACCATCGACGTGCCCACGGAGTTCATGGGTCCGGTCATGGAGAAGCTGGGAGCCCGGAAGGCTGAGATGACGGACATGACCGCCATCGGCGATCTCAGCACGCGCGTGAAGTTCATCATCCCCGCCCGAGGCCTCATGGGCTATCGGAGCGAACTTTTGACCGACACCAAGGGCAACGGCGTCATGAGCCATATCTTCGCCGGCTACGACACCTACAAGGGGCCCATTGAGAGCCGCAACAGCGGGAGCCTGGTGGCCCACGAGACCGGGGACACCAGCAGCTACGGTCTCTTTTACGCCCAGGAGCGGGGCCGCATGTTCGTGGGACCGGGCATCCCGGTGTACGAGGGGCAGATCGTGGGCGAGAACGCCCGGGACGAGGACATCG
>JAZRUD010000299.1:0-1124 GCA_045652385.1 Clostridia bacterium | reverse complement strand
ATGAACGAGGCGGAGGAGCAGGTCATGCGCGGCCGCCAGAGGACCATTTTGGAAAGGATCGGTGAGACGAGATGAAAGCACTGACGCAGGCGGAGATCGATCTATTGCTGGACAAGGCCCAGGAGGCGCGGGACCATGCCTATGCCCCGTATTCGAAATATAGCGTAGGCGCGGCCCTTTTGACGGCGGACGGCCAGATCTACCAGGGCTGCAACATCGAGAACGCGGGGTTCACCCCCACGATCTGCGCCGAGCGCACGGCCTTCTTCAAGGCGGTCTACGACGGCCATCGGGCCTTTCGGGCCATCGCCGTCATCGCCACGGGGGAGGAGATGGGCTTTCCCTGCGGGGTCTGCCGCCAGGTGATGGCGGAGTTCTGCGAGAAGGATTTCATCATCGTCACCGCCAACCGGGACAGGACCAAGGTAGACGTGTCCTGCTTCGAGACCCTGCTGCCCCACTCCTTCGGGCCCAAGGACCTGGGGGTCTGACATGGCGTACAAAAGCGGTTTTTTCAGCCTGATCGGCTGCCCCAACGTGGGCAAATCCACCCTCATCAACGCCCTGGTAGGCCAGAAGATCTCCATCGTCACGGACCGGGCCCAGACCACGAGGAACCGGATCACCGGCGTTCTCACCCGGGACGACTATCAGATGATCTTTCTGGATACCCCCGGCATGACCACCCCCAAGAACAAGCTGGGGGAGTACATGCAGAAGACTGCCGCCGACTCCCTTTCCGACGTGGAGGCCATCCTCTTTCTGGTGGACGCCCGCAAAGGGGTGGGGGAGAAGGACAGGCAGATCATGGAGCGGTTGAAGCAGGCCAAATGCCCCGTGCTGGTGCTGCTCAATAAGTGCGACATCGCCACGAAGCTGCAGATAGACGAGGCGGAAGAAGTCCTGCGCTCAGCCGGCTTTGCCGATATACACCATATCTCCGCCTTCAAAGGTACGGGCCTCGCCGAGTTGGAGGCGCTTCTCCATAGCTATCTTACCGAGGGGCCTCAGTACTATCCCCCGGACATGGTCACGGACCAGCCGGAACGACTGATCTGCGCCGAGATGATCCGGGAGAAGGCTCTGGAACTCCTCAAGGACGAGGTGCCCCACGGCATCGGCGT
>JAZRUD010000298.1:0-1647 GCA_045652385.1 Clostridia bacterium | reverse complement strand
CGCCCGATCCCGGCACGGCTGACCTGAGCGGTCGTCATGCCATGGGTATCCATACCGTTCAGCAGGATCGTCCCGGTCGTCGGCTGATAAACCTTTGTGAGCAGGTTGAAGACCGTGGTCTTCCCCGCCCCGTTGGGGCCGATGAGCCCCGCGATCTCCGTGCGGCCGATGAGGAGGGTGAAGTCGTCCACGGCTCGGAGGCCCCCGAAATCCACGCACAGGTGCCGGATGTCCAGGATGGGGGGCTTGCCTGCGTCCCGCTCCGGGATGATGCCCAGCCCGTCCAGGGGGACCATGTTGGTGTTCACCGGTTTCTTAGGCATGGTCCTCACCCGCCTTTCGCTGCTTCATAAAGAGCCGGCCGTTGATCGCCTTTTCCAGGATCCGGGACAGGGAGAAGTCGTACCGGCCCAGAAGTCCCGAGGGCTTGAAGATCATCACCGCGATGAGGAGCACGGCGTAGATCACCATGCGGTATTTGTTGAAGCTCTGGAGCGCCAGGGGCAGGGCCGTCAAAATGGCGGCGGCGATGACGGACCCGGCCATGGAGCCGAGACCCCCCAGCACCACCATGACCAGGATGTTGATGCTGGTCATGAAGGTGAAGTTGCCGGGCGTCAGGATGCCCGTATAGCCCGCGTAGAGGCCCCCGGCCACCCCCGCGAAGAAGGCGGAGACCGTGAAGGCCAGGACCTTGTAGAAGGTGGTGTTGACGCCGCTGGCCTCCGCCGCGATCTCGTTCTCCCGGGTGGCCAGGATGGCCCGGCCGTGGCGGGATTTCATGAGGGTGTGGATGAGGGCGCAGGAAAGGATGACGGTGAGATACACCGCCAGGAAGCTGGAGTGCTTGGGGATGTTCATAAGGCCCGGGGTGCCGCCGGTGATCCCCGGCAGATTGATGATGAGCACCCGGATGATCTCCCCGAAGCCCAGGGTGATGATGGCCAGGTAGTCCCCCTTGAGCCGGAGGGCGGGCACGCCGATGGCGACGCCGAAGACGGCCGCCACCAGGCCCCCCAGCAGCAGGCCCAGGACGATGACGCCCGGATTCCTGCCAGGCAGAGCCTTCCACAGCAGGGCCGCCCCGTAGGCGCCCACGGCCATGAATCCGGCGTGGCCGAGCGGCAGCTGCCCCAGATACCCCGTGGCCACGTTCAGGGACACGGCCAGCAGGATATAGATGCCGATCTGCAGGACGACGGCGCTCTGGGCCCGGTTCACCGCCCCCGAGGAAAGCAGGGCGTTCCCCAGGACCAGGAGGGCGCAGAGCAGCAGGGCGTTGATGAGATATTTCAGCCAGACGGGGATCTGTCGATAGCCGCGCACAGTCTTGTCCATAGCCGCCTCACACCTTCTCCGCCACGCCCTTGCCCAAAAGGCCTGCGGGCTTGAACAGCAGCACCAGGATGAGGATGGCGAACACCACCGCGTCCGTCCAGGCGGAGAACCCGAGGGCGGTCACCAGCACCTCCGCGAACCCGATGGCAAAGCCGCCCACCACCGCACCGGGGATGGAGCCGATGCCGCCCAGCACCGCCGCCACGAAGGCCTTGAGGCCCAGGAGCGAGCCCATGGTGGGATTCGCCACGGAGTAGCGGCAGCAATAGAGCACGGAGCCCACGCCGGCGGGGGCGGGGGCGGTGGCGG
>JAZRUD010000297.1:0-7139 GCA_045652385.1 Clostridia bacterium | reverse complement strand
GGCTCACAGAACGACATGGCTACGATCCGACTTAAGACAAAGACAAAGAAAAAGACAAAGACAAGGACAAGGACAAAGATATATATATAGCCCCGGCGCCAGGGGCGCATATATATATCCGGCCCCCCTCTTTGGAGGAGGTGACCGCCTATTGTCGGGAACGGGGGAACCAGGTGGACCCGCACTACTTTCACAGCTACTATGAATCCAACGGCTGGAAGGTGGGCAAGAACCCCATGAAGGACTGGAAGGCCGCCGTGCGGAGCTGGGAGAGCAACGGCATGGGGGATCGGCCGGCGGTTCGCCCGATTCAGGAGCAAAGCAGCCGGGAAACCTTTCTGGCGCTGATGGACCGTGCGAGGAAAGAGGAAGCGAAGCCGATATGACACTGCAGGAAACCATCGCCATGCTGTATCTGGCGCGGAGCCTGTTCCCCCGGGACAAAAGTCTGAACCGCTCCGACGACGATCTCATGGACATAGCCAAGGCCTGGACCGAGCTTTTGAAGGACGTCCCCTTCGAGGTGGGCAAGGCGGCGGTGGCGGCCCACGCGGCCGGATGCGCCTTCGCGCCGGCCATCAGCGAGATCCGGGCCTACGCCAGGAAGCTCACCGAGCCGCCCCGGCTCACCGCGGACGAGGCCTGGGCCAAGGCCCGCTACGCCATGACCCGCTACGGGGCCGCCCCCTACAAGAGCTTCACCACCGGCAAGTACCCCTACGAGATGGTCCGGGAGAACACGGACCCGGAGGTGTGGCACGTCATGGAGCTCATGGGCTATACGCATATGTGCCGCAGCGACAACCCCGAGGCGGTCCGGGCCCAGTTCATCGCCGCCTGGGAGCGCCAGCAGCGGATCAGGGAGGAGCGGGAGAACCTGCTGCCCTTTTTGCCGGAAGGGCTGAAAGAAAAGTTTCTCGCCCTCGGGGAGGGCCAGGACGCCGCCGGATAACATCGCCCGCAAAACAGGGGGCGATAAAAACCCGATCGCAACAAATATAAATGAAACAGGACTTTTTTCTGACTGAAACCATCGAAAGAAGTCCTGCTGTAAAAGGATCGTGTTTTTTGTCGATGTGCTGCTGACGCAGCTCGATGTATACCCGCTGCGCGGCTATTCGATGTATCGTCGCTGCGCGCCGATTCGATGTGATATAAACCCCTGCATGTCCGCAGACACATCGAAGCGAAGCTACATCGAAGCCCCCGCGCGGTATATCGAAAACCCCCCAGGGGTTTATATCGAGGGGGCCGTTAAGAGTTTCTTAACGGCCCCCGTTCGCTCTATTTCTCCGGGTTCAGGAGGAAGTCGTCGAAGGTGCCCCAGCCGCCGCCCTGGCAGCGGACGTAGACGCCCACGGTGATCTCCCCCGAGGCGCAGGGCACGTGCTCGATCACGGCCTCCTGCCAGTTGACCCAGCCCTGGAGGGTCATGGGCGCGGTGTAGGTCTGGCCGTCGGCGATCACGTAGAGGTGCACGTCCGCGTTGTCCCCCACGTCGCCGCCCTGGCCCCGGACGCTGATCCGCCAGTTCCCCGCGGGCAGGTCCTTCACGGTCTGCTCGCACTTCCATTCCACGGCCGTGCCGTTCCAGAAGTGGAGGGACACGTCGCCGGTGCAGGCGTCGGTGGCTTTGATCTGGAAGTCCGCCTGGGGCTCCGCCTGCAGGGCCGTGATCTGCCACATGGACAGGTCCTTGTCCTCGAAGCTGTAGTTTTCGAGATAGTTGGCCTCCACCACGTTCACGTAGCACAGGGCGCTCTTGCCGTTGCCGCTGCCGTGGATGACGTATTTGGCCACCCCGTCGGTCTTGACCGCCTTCACCTCGTCCTCGTTCCAGACGACCTCGGTGTCGGCCCGGGAGCCGTCGGTGAAGATGGCGGGGACGGTCTTGGGGAGCTCGAAGCTCTCGCCCACCCGCACCGTGACCACCGCGTTGTCCAGGGCGTCCGCCTGGGGCGTCACGGCGTTCCCGGTCCGAAGGAGGCCGAAGGTCTTCAAGGATTCCAGGGGGTTCCCCTCGAAGTCGAACAGAGCCTGGTTGTCGCAGGCGCTGCCGCCGTAGTACTTGCCCGCGTCGTCAGGGTCGTACTCCCCGGCGTAGGAGCTGGCCCAGCCGCTGCCGAACTGCTCCCACTTGGCGCTGCGCGCGGCCCAGTCCGCCCCGGGCACGGGGATCCAGCCCGCCTCCCAGTAGAACAGGCCTATGCCGCCCTCGATGGAGGCGACCGCCGCCGCCACGTCCCGGATCTCCCGGCTCTGGCCCTGGACGGTGAAGGGGTAGGGCTTGTCGTATTTGAGCTCCTCGCCGATGGAGTTGGGGCTCTCGTCCCCGTCCGCGGCGGTGTAGGCCCACTGGGTCTCGGCCACCATGACCTTCTTCTTATATTGCGCAGCCACGGCGGAAAGCTGCTCCTTCAGGTTCTCCAGCGTGCCGTGCCAGTAGGGGTAGTAGGAGGAGGCGAACACGTCGTAGTCCACCTGGTTGCTGGCCAGCATGTAGGCGAGCTTGGCGTAGTTCCCGGCCTCGGGGTTGGTGAAGTGGACGGCGATCAGCACGTCGGGATCGAAGGCGCGGACCGCCTCGCACCCCGCCCGGTAGATGGCGCACATCTTGGGCACGGAGGTCTCGCCGCAGATGCCCTTGGTGGTCTCGTTGCCGATCTGGACCATGGCGATGTCCGCCCCGGCGTCCCGGATGATCTGCAGGCCCTCGGCGGTGTAGGCCTTGACCTTCTCCGCCTTGCCGTTCTCGTCCAGGCCCGCCCAGGCCTTGGGGGCCTGCTGCTTGGCGGGGTCCGCCCAGAAGTCGGAGTAGTGGAAGTCCACCAGGAGCTTCAGGCCGTACTTGGCCGCCCGGGCGCCGATCTCGCCGGCGGTTTCGGCCGTGCAGCTGCCGCCGCCGTAGCCGTGGCCGTCCCTGTCGAAGGGGTCCACCCAGACCCGGACCCGGACGCAGTTGAAGCCGTTGTCCGAGAGGACCTTGAGCATGTCCTCGGTTTGGCCGTCGAAGTTCCTATAGACGACGCCGCTGGCCTCCTCAGCAAGGAGGATGCTCACGTCCGCGCCCAGGAAGAAGTCCTCGGGCAGGTTCCCGATCTTCTCCACGTACAGGGTGTCCGATTTCACAGGGGCGGCCTCCTTCTCCGGCACGGTTTTCCCGCCCTCCCCGGCGCAGCCGGCGAGCAAAGCGATGACTAACAGAATGGCTCCGATGCGTTTCATAGGGATCTCCTTTTTTGGAATATTGTGAAAATATGGGACTTTACGAAGGAAATGATCACATACAGTATACGACAGAAACAGCTCCGGCGCAAGGGCCGGAGCTGATGGATCGGTGATATGCCGCTTTGCGGCGCGATATGTTTCCGGCAGGCCGGAAACGCGATATACAGTCGCTGCGCGCCTAAGCGATATGATATACATCCTTCACGCCCCGCAGGGCATATCGCATCGAAGATATATCGAGCCCCCGCAGGGGGTATATCGCGCATCCGAAGGATGTATATCGCTGAGGGCGTGAAACGCCCTCACTGCTCGCCCTTCCAGACGGTGACCTGGGGGAAGGGGACCTCGATGCCCTGTTCGGCGAAGAGGATCCTGAGCTCCCGGTTCAGCCGGCGGCGGGCGATGAACACGTTCTGCTCCTTGCAGGACACGGTGAACCGGAGCACCACGGCGGAGTCCGCCAGCTCCTCCACGCCCATGTAATCGGGGATCGCCTCGAACACGTCGTCGTTCCGCTCGTACATGCCGGGCAGGGCCGCCTTGATGATGGCCTCGGCGTGAGGGATGTCCTCGCCGTAGGTGATGCCGATCTCGGATATGGCCAGGGACAGGGCCTTGGACCGGTTCTGGAAGTTGCGGATATCGGAGTTGTTCACCACCTTGTAGTTGCCGCCGGGGTCCACCACCGTGGTGGTCCGAACGCCGATGCGCTTGACCGTGCCCCGGAAGTCGTCCAGGATGATGATGTCGCCCACGTTATACTGGCCCTCCATGACGATGAACAGGCCGGAGATCACGTCCTCGATGAGCCGCTGGGCCGCAAAGCCGATGATCAGCGTGACGATGCCCAGGCTGGCGAAGGCGGCGGTGGGGTTGAGGCCCAGGATGGTCAGGGCCCAGACGATGCCCAGGATGACGCCCAGGTAGGTGATGATGTTGCCGAGGAGCTCGTTGACCGTGCGGGTCCGGGGGTTCTTGCTGCACTTGTCCAGGATGAAGCAGAGGATCCGGCAGACCAGGTAGGTGAGGGCCAGGGCGCCGACGGCGGCCAGGATGCGGGCGATGGTGGTCTCATACCCGCCGGCCTCCCGGGTGAACAGGGTGGACAGCTGCTCCCGCAGGTTCTCGCTGACCGCGCCGAAGACGTTGGTCTGTCCGGCGAAGATGACGAAGGCGAAGAGGACCAGGGCTACGATGAAGCCGATGGCGCCGCTGCCCTTGCGCGGTTTGTTGTTGCTCATAGTGTGATCTCCTTTCGATATAGAGTGAAAGCCTGTGTCGAAGTCCCGTCAGGGTCAGTCTGGCTCGAAGTACGCCGTGCCGGTGACGTCGTGATCGGGCATGACGATGGTTACGCTTGCATCCGTGTAGGTCGTGCCGTCGATGACCATGCGGACGAAGTGATACCCGGTATACGGATTCGCGGTGACCGTGACGGTCTCTCCCACCTGGGCGATATACTTGGAGAGGGAGGTGCTGCCGTAGCCATAGTTCTCCGGCTCCACGTCGATGTTGTGATAGCCCGGCATCATCTCGAAGTATACGACCACGTGCACGTCCTTGGTGCCCATGACCACGGTGCCGCCGCTGTTGTCGCCGTTCAGAGTGTAGCTCTTGGCGTCCGTGACGGTCCAGTGGGAGAACTGGTAGCCCTCACTGGGGGCCCAGGTGATGGTGAGGGATTCGTCCTCCTCCATGTCCGGCCAATACGTGGGCGAAACGTAATTGGCGCCGCCAGCGCTGGTGATGAACATGTCGTGATACTTGCTCTCGAAGACGGCCGTGACGGTGATGTCGCTGGTCACCGTGTAGGTGTTGCCGGTGATGAGCGTCCCGCCGATCCGGTAGCCCACGAAGCGGTACTCGCCCTCCCAGTCGCCGGAGAACACGGACAGGGTGACGGTGCCGCCGTCCGGGCAGAGATAGAATCCGTCGGCATAGGATACGTCGGTGCCGGTGACCTCCACGTCCGCTCCGATGCCCGTCGGGTCGGTGTCCACGTAGACTCGGTGCCACAGGGACTTGAAGACGGCGGTGACGGTGATATCGTCGTTCACCGTGTAGGTGTTGCCGGTGATGAGCGTCCCGTTCACCCGGAAGCCCACGAAGCCGTACCAGTCCTCATAATCGTCCCCGAGGCTGGCCTCGAAGGTGACGGTGGTGCCCTCCAGGCAGTAATATTCGCCGTCAAGGTACAGGGCATCGGGGTCAGAGCTGGTGACGATGACGGTTCCGATGCCCGCCGGGTCGGTGTCCGCGTCGATCTGGTGCCACAGGGACCTGCAGCTGGCCACGACGTGGGTGTCGCCGGTCAGGGTAAAGGTGTTCCCGGTGATGGCGGTCCCGTTCACGATGTAGTGATCGAAGGCATAATCATCGTTCGCCATGGTGTACGAGAGGGTGATCACGGTGCCCTCCGGCGCGAGATAGCCGTCGGAGGTCGCCTCTACGCCGGTGCCGGAGACGAAGACGTCCGCCACTTCCTCGGGGTCCGCTTCCACCGTGATGCCGTACTTGGGGATCTCCTCGAAGTACAGGACGATGTTCACGTCCGCTTCCGGCATGGTGAAGGTGGCGGAGCTGTCGGTGATCGTGCCGCCGCCGGAGCCGCCGTTGATCTCCATGCGCAGGAACCGGTAGCCCGCCGCGGGGGTGGCGGTGACGGTGAATTCCGCGTCCGCCGGGAAGTTGGTCTGGGGATAGGCGGGCGTGGAGGCGAAGGTATAGCTGCCGCTGCCGGCGGGATCGACGGAAATGTTGACCGCGTGGCCGGGGTTGGGGGCGAAGAACACGTAGATGCCTACGCTCTGATCGCCCACGGTGTAGGTGTACGTGCCGCCGGCGGAGGTAAGGGCGCCCACGCCTGTCGGCGCGACTTCCACACCGCTGATATGGCTGCCCGCGGCGGGCGATGCCTGGAAGGTCACCGTCTCGCCCTCGGCGGCCTTGACCGTGACGGTGGGATGATCCCCGTCCGTCGTGGTGCCGTTGCAGGTGACGGTGCCGTAGTCCGGCGCGTTGTTGGTGATCCGGATGGTGTACAGCTGGCTGAACACCGGGGTCACCGTGGTGTCGCTGTCCATGGTGAGGGTCAGGGGATCGTCGGTGATCAGAGTGCTGCTGCCGTTCACGTAGTACCCGGCGAACACGTGGTCCTCGATGGGCCCGGCGGTGACGGAGACGGAAGACCCCTCCTGGAAGTAGTAGGTGTTGCCCCCCTCCAGCTCGGCGTCGGGCGAGTAGGAGCAGGAGCCGCCGCTGGCGGGCTCGATGGTCAGCCCGACCAGGATCTTATCGAACATGACGAACAGGGTCAGATCCTGCTCCGGCATGGGGAAGGTGAAGTCCGGGTCGGTGAAGTAGTAGTGCTCGGTCTCGTCGTGGGCGACCACGAACTCGTAATGGGTGCTGGGCTCGCAGTGGATGCTCACCGACTCCCCGGCGGGGAAGTCCTGGTACCCGCCCTGGTAGGTGGCGGTGCCCCATTCGGGCATTTCGTTGACGACGGACAGGCGATAGGCCCGGACGAAGGTGAACTCCAGCTCCACGTCCGTATTGCCCATGATGAAGCCCCAGCTGCCCTGGCGGGTGGCGTCGCCGGAGACGATGCGCCAGGACTGGAGGACGTAGTGTTCGGTGTCGAGATTCTCCGGCTCGTCGCCCACGTAGACGGTTTGGCCGGGCATGGCCTGCAGCGTGTCGGAGGACAAATCGTCGGGATCGACGCCCACCAGGCCCTGACCGCCGCCGATGTTGCGGATGGTGATGCCGTGGGGCGCCACCGGCGTGGGGGTCGGCGTGGGCGTAGGCGTGGGCGTGGCCGGGACGATGGGCCCCACGCCGTCCGGCGTGGGCGTGGGCGTAGGCGTAGGCGTGGCGGTGCCGTCCGGCGTCGCCGTGGGCGTGGGCGT
>JAZRUD010000296.1:0-10306 GCA_045652385.1 Clostridia bacterium | reverse complement strand
CACCGGCCAATGTTTGTTCACCTCCTACGGCTTTTTCCCCGCCTTTCTCATCCGGCGGCCCAACGGCGCGGTGACCCGGATCGTCAACAAGGCGATCCCCTTTATCGGCTGGGCCCTGCGGTTCATGAACAAGTGTCCGAGGGCCCTGGCCATCCAACTGCCGGTGTTCCAGCAGACCCGGGCCATGCAGTACGCCGTGGGCATGAGGATGAACTTCGGCAAGTACATCCGCTGCGGCGAGCGGGGCTACACCCTGGATCGGTGGGTGTCCACCCGGTTCGGCATCCGCGCCAAGGACGATTCCCTGCCCAGGCGCCTCACCGACGTGGCCCAGGACCCGGAGGACCCCAGGACCAAGGTGCCCCTGGAGAAGATGAAGAAGACCTACTACCGGGCCCGGGGCTGGACGAAGGACGGCGTGCCCACGGAGCGAACGCTGAAGAAGCTGGGCGTCCTGTGAAGGGAGAGGGGAGGCAGATATGGTGCATGTGAAGCTGTTCGGGCTGCTGCGGCTGGACACGGGACTCAAGGAGCTCACCGCCGAGGCCGCCACGGTGGGGGACCTGTACCCCGTTCTGCTGGCGGAGGCGAAGCGGATAAAACCCGCCGCCGCGATCACCGCCAGGGACATGGACGGGTGCGTCATTTTGATCAACGGAAAGCAGGGCAGGAAGAACAGCCGTCTCAAGGACGGGGACCAGGTGCTTCTCATGAGCCCGGTCTGCGGAGGATAGGGTATGGGCGCGTATTCCATCGATCCGTCAGTATGCGTAGGCTGCACCCTGTGCGCCCGGAACTGCCCGATCAAAGCCATCGCCGGCGCCGTGAAGGAGCCGCACGTCATCGATTCGCAGGTCTGCGTGGGCTGCGGCGCCTGCGGCCGCCTGTGTCCCAAGGGCGCCGTGCGGAACGACAGGGGAGAGGCCGTGCAGCAGATCCCCAGGGCGAAGTGGAAAAAGCCCGCCGTAAACGCCGCCGTCTGCGCCGGATGCAGCGTGTGCGTGGAGAACTGCCCCAAGGGTTGCCTTTCCATCACCAGGCCCCGGGAGCGGGGGGACATCCGCACCGTGGCCGCCCTCACGGACACGGAGGGGTGCCTGGGCTGCGGCCTGTGCGAGAAGGCCTGTCCCATCGGCGCCATAGTCATGGTCGAGCCCGGCGAGAGGCCGGCTTTTGCAGAGTATAGTCAGCAAGGAGGCAAACATATGCTCAACCGTATTTGGTGCAGGGTGTTTCAGGCTTGTATGAAGGTGGGAAATTACTTCCTGGGGTATCGGATGCCCGAGTATATCGAGGGCCCCGGCAGCATCGCGCAGCTCCCCCGGTTCATGAAGGAGAAGGGGGCCAGGAAGGCCCTGGTGGTGACGGACGCGAATCTGATGAAGCTGGGCCTGCTGGACAAGATGCTCGCCTCCCTGCAGGAGGCCGGGGTCCCCTACGCCCTGTTCTGCGACATCGAGCGCAATCCCACCAGCGACAACGTGGAAGCGGGGTACAAGGTCTATACGGAGCAGGCCTGCGAGTGCCTGGTGGCCTTCGGCGGCGGCGCGCCCATGGACTGCGCCAAGGGCATCGCGGCCAAGAGCGTCCATCCGAAGAAGACCGTGGCCCAGCTCCAGGGCATCCTGAAGGTCCATCACAGGATCCCCCTGTTTTTCGCCGTTCCTACCACGGCGGGCACCGGCTCCGAGACCACGGTGGCGGCGGTCATCACCGATTCGGCCACCCGTCACAAGGCTTCCATCAACGATCCGGCCATCATCCCCAAGTACGCCATTTTGGACCCGGAGCTGACCACGGGCCTGCCGCCCTTCGTCACCGCTACCACCGGCATGGACGCCCTCTGCCACGCGGTGGAGGCCTACACCAACCATACCTACAACACCAAGCTGGAGGATCGGCTCGCGAAAGAAGCGGTGAAGCTCATTCACGAGAACCTGCTCACGGCCTACGAGCACGGCGACGACCTCACCGCCCGGCAGAACATGCAGCGGGCGTCCTTCTTTGCGGGCCGGGCCTTCACCCGGGGCTGCGTGGGCTACGTCCATGCCCTGGGCCACACCCTGGGCGGTCTCTACGGCACCCCCCACGGCCTGGCCATGAGCGTCATCCTGCCTCACGTCATGCGGCAGTTCGGCCCCGCAGTGTACGATAAGCTGGCGGATCTTGCCGACGTGTGCGGCATGGGCGGCAGCACGGCGGCGGAGAAGGCGGAGCTGTTCATCCGCTGGATCGAGGACATGAAGCGGAAGATGGACATTCCCGCGGGCGTGGACGTGATCCGGGACGAGGACGTGGAGCAGATCATCACCTGGGCGCTGAAGGAGGGGAACCCGCTCTACCCGGTGCCCGTGATCTGGGGCCGGGAGGACATGGGCAGGCTCATCGCCACCGTCCGCAGCGCCTGAGACGGCTGTTTCGAGGTGCAGGAGCAGGAGGGTCCTTCTGCTCCTGTTTTTCGCTTCTTCGATTGACAACGGCGGCGGGCCGTGTATAATGGAATAGACAATCGGCGGGGCGGTGAAAAACCCTGCCGGAGCATACCGTTTCGATACCGGTGGACGAGCCATATTCGAAGTCTGAACAGCCCTGGACGCGGGGCTTTTTCGGCGAGGATATGGCTGATGTATTTGTTAGGAGGAAGAAAGATGAAGAAGATCGTTTCCCTGCTGCTGGCCCTGCTGATGCTGGCGGGCCTTGGCGCCTGCGTCGAGAAGACGTCTGAAACCGAAGCGCCCAAAGCCGCCGAGGCCTCGGCGGTGCCCGCGAAGGCCGACAAGCTGGTGGTCAACACCGTCATCCTGAAGGAAGCCGACGACAGCATGAAGAACACCTACGCCGTCATCGCCGTCAACGACAAGGCGCCCTTCACGGACGCCGACGGCAAGGAAGTGAAGGACGTGGCGCTGAACACCGCCGGCGCGGACGCCCTCTATCAGTGGCTCAACAGCCGGGAGGCTCTGGATACGGCCGCCGCCTTCGGCGTGGAGGAGTACGGCGCCAACCTGTTCTATGTACTGGAGAACATCCAGCCCTATGAGGGCGAGATCGCTCCGGCCACCGAGGCCACCAAGACCATCCGCCTGTCCACCACCACCTCGGTCAAGGACTCCGGGCTTCTGGGCAAGCTCCTGCCTATATTCGAGGAAAAGTACGGCTACTCTGTGGAGGTCTATTCCGCGGGCACCGGCAAGTCCATCGCCAACGCCAAGATGGGCAACGCGGACATGATCCTGGTCCACGCCAAGAAGCAGGAGGATGCCTTTATCGAGGAGGGCTTCGCCCGCACGGTGGAGGGCTTCGCCGCCGAGCGCACCCCCTTCCTGTACAACTTCTTCGTGCTCTGCGGTCCTTCGGAGGACCCGGCCAAGGTGGCCGACGCCGCCACCGTGCTGGACGCCTTTAAGGCCATCGCCGACGGCAAGTTCCTGTTCGTCTCCCGGGGCGACGGTTCCGGCACCCACACCAAGGAGCTGGCCCTGTGGCCGGAAGCTTTGGGCATCACGGCGGAAGCGGATTCCTTCAAGGCCTATACCGACTGGTACATCTCCGCCAACGCCGGCATGGGCGCGTGCCTCGTCATGGCGGAGCAGCAGGGGGCCTATATCCTGACCGACAAGGCCACCTTCCTGAGCTTCACGGCCAACGACGGCGTGATCAAATAAGGTTCCCGCCGACACGCGGCTCCGCACTTCGGCGCGGGGCCTCCTGAAAGGACCCAGCCATGAAATCCTCCCTGATACAGGCCATACAGCTGATTCTGTCCGGCGACGCGGAGCTGGTGGACATCCTTCAGACCACCGCCCGCATGAGCCTGACCAGCTCTTTGTGCGCCCTGCTGATCGGCGTGCCCATCGGCATATGGCTGGGCTCCCGCCGCTTCTGGGGCCGGGACGCCCTGGTGGTGATCAACCGGACCCTCATGGGCACCCCGCCCGTGGTCTGCGGCCTGCTCTTTTACCTGCTGTTCTCGGGGGTGGGGCCCTTCCGGCACCTGAAGCTCCTGTTCACCGTCCGGATCATGATCCTGGCCCAGGTCGCCCTCATCACGCCCATCGTGGTGGGGAGCATGGAGACCTATTCCTCCGCCGTCGCGCCCGGGGTCATCGAGACCGCCAAGGGCATGGGTTTCCCCCGGTGGAAAACATTCCTGCTGCTGGGGAACGAATGCGTATACCCCATCTTTTCGGCCTATCTGCTGGCCTTCTCCCGGGCCATCGCCGAGGTGGGGGCCGTGTCCATGGTGGGCGGCGCCATCGCCTGGAAGACCAACGTCATGACCACGGCCATCATGCAGTACACGAACCGGGGCGACTTCACCCTGGGCATCGCCCTGGGGCTCATTCTGATGTCGGCGTCCCTGATTGTCAACATCGTCCTGACCCTGCTGCAAAAGAGGCTCTCCCAATGAAGATCGGCGCGTTCACAAAGACATACGGAAAGCGGACGGTCCTGCGATTCCCCGACTTCCAACTTCCCGAGGATGGGATCGTGGCGGTGATCGGCGCCAACGGCAGCGGCAAATCCACCCTGGCCAAGGTTCTGGCGGGCATCGAGCCCTCCGACCAGCGGGTGCGGCCCCTCCCGGGCATCAGCATCGGATATCTTCCCCAGAAGAGCTATGGGTTCCACATGAGCCTGCGGGCGAATCTGCTGCTGAACGGCGGGGACAAGGCCCTGGCCGCCCGGCGCATGGAGGCGCTGAAGATCGGCGACCTGGCGAAGGCCCGGGCCGATCGCCTCTCCGGCGGAGAGACGGCCCGCATGGCCCTCGCGCGGCTGCTCATGGGCCGGTACGACCTGATCGTCCTGGACGAGCCCACCGCCGCCATGGACCGGGAGAGCACCCTCCTGGCGGAGAAGCTGCTGCAGGATTATGTGCAGGAAACGGGCTGCACGGTGCTGCTGGCGACCCACAGCCTCCAGCAGGCCAGGCGCGTGGCCCGGGAGGTCATATTCCTCTGCGGCGGCGCTCTTGCGGAGAGCGGCCCCCTTTCGAAGGTCCTCTATCATCCGGATCGCCTGGAGACCCGTCAGTTCCTGGACTTCTACGGCTTCGCCCCGGAGGCCTGAGCGTACGGCGAAAAAAAGGTATACCGCAACGCAGAGGGAGCGGCTCCCGCCGCTTTCTCTTTTTGCGTCCCGGGCCCGGATCAGGCCATATATCTTGACAAACGATCCCATAAGATTTATTATGAATGTGTTCATAAAAGAGGGAGCACTATGCCAAAGATCATCGAAGATTTGGAGAACAGGATCCTCTGCGCGGCCCGTAAAAGGCTGCTGGGGGGAGACCTGTCCTGTTTTTCTGCCCGGGGCATCGCTGAGGACTGCGGCATCGCCGTGGGCACCATCTACAACTATTATCGGGACATGGAAAGCCTCATGGCGGCCGTCATGGCCCAGGACTGGAAGGAGGAGCTCGGCAAGGCGGGGGAGAGGATCGCCGTAGCCCCCAGCGTCGAAGCGGGCGTCCGCTGCCTTTACGAGGCCATGCGCTCCTTCAGCCGGGTCTATGAATCCGTGTGGGCGTCCTATCCCACGAGGGAGGGCTTCGGGAGCATGTTCCGGGCCAGGCATCGACAGCTCCTGTCCCAGATCGAGGGGCAGCTGTCCGCCCTCTTCGCCCGCTTCGGCGCCCTGCCGGAACAGGGGCGGCTGATCCTGCTCTCCGAGCTCATATTGGCCGCCAGCCAGCATCCCGAGGTGGGGCCGGAGGATCTCGTTTCGTTTATCCGCGGGGGCGTGGGCCCCTGCGCTCTATAAACAGCAAACAAGGAGGAACTATAGCGAATGTCCACATTCCAGGAGCTGCGTATCGTTGATAACTTCTATCAAACGTCTCTGTTCTATCCCATGCCGGCAGTGCTGGTGAGCACCCTCACCGACGACGGGAAGACCACCTGCGGGCCCTACTCCCTGCTGGCCCCCTTCTACGTGGCGGGCAAGCCCTATTACGCCTTCATGCTGGAGTGCCGAAACTCCTCCAACACCGCCCAAAACCTGATCAAGCATAAGAAGTGCGTCATCAACTTTCTGCCGGACGATCGAAAGACCTTCAAGGAGATGGTCCGCCTGGGCTGGCCCGGGGACACCCCCGCCGAGAAGATGAAGGGCTTCCGCTTCCACCTGGAGGACGGCCTCAGAAAGGCCGAGGACCCGGACGGCGTCTATCCTCAGGTCATCACCGAAGCGGTCCAGGCCGTGGAGTGCACCTGGGTGGACACCCTGGACAACGCCCAGGACGACACGCCCATCCCCGAGGGCATGGATCATTACGAGCTCCCCAAGTATCACGACTTCAACGGCATCACCACCCCCTACGGCGCTCACTTCGTGCTGAAGATCGACAAGATCCTCATGAAAGACCAGTACAGGAACGCCATCATCAACGGCGTCAAGTCCCGGGATTTCCCCCATCTGCCCGTGGACTACGGCTACCGGGATTCCAAGAACTTCTGGTACCACAAGCATCGCAGGCTCCTGCCCGAGCTCCTGCCCCAGCGCCAGACCACCGTGGCCAGCGTACGCTACGCCGCCGACCGGCTCCAGACCGACGTCCAGTTCACCGACGCGGCCCTGGAGAAGCTGGTCAAGGTGCCCCGGGTCTTCCTGCCCACGGCCCTCAAGGGCTGCGTCAAGTGGGCTGAGGAGAACGGCGTGAAGGTGATCGACGTGAAGGAGATGGAGATCATCAACGACAAGCGCAGCAAGGAGAAAGGAAAGTAAGCCTATGAGCGAATTCACTCCCGATTTCCATCATTTCCAGAACTTCTGGATCGAGCAGCAGAAAACCGCCAAGCACATGGACCGGGACGCAGCCTGGGCCCACATCGAGGGCTTCATCAAGGCCCACAACACCTGCGGCTTCGCCACGGGCTACGGCGACTACATCCGCTGCACCCCCATCGAGTACACCTATATGGACGGCTGCTTCTGGTTCGTCAGCGAGGGCGGCAGCAAGTTCATCGGCCTCGAGAAGAATCGGAACGTGGGGATGGCCATCTTCGAGTACTACGGCAACCCCAAGGACTCCCACGGGCTCCAGATCATGGGCAAGGCGGAGTTCTACAGCAATACCTCCGACGAGTTCAAGAAGCTCCTGGCCTTCAAGGGCATCCCCTACGACGTGCTGAAGGCGGCCGCCGTGGAGGTGGCCGTGGTCCGGGTGGTGCCCTATCGGTTCGAGATGTACGACACGGACTTCGTGAAGCAGGGCTACGACGTGCGCCAGATCGTGGAAAAGTGAGGTGCGGCTATGAAACTGGATCATTCCGAAAAAATCCTGGCGAAGCTCAACGAACTCTTTGAACTGACGCCCTGTCCCCGTTCCGAATACGAGACCTTCCAGATGGTGGGTCTGGACTTCAAAGCCCAGGGCTACGAATCGGAGAAGCTGGGCCACGTGTCCGTGCAGACGGCCTCCGGCATGGGCGGCGCCATGCAGATGGAGTCCATGATCGTGAACCCCTTCTCGGTGGACGGACCCCTGTTCTCCCTGGATCTGATATCGGCCCAGGGGAAGTACACCCTGATGATGGAGCTCTACGACACCCTGACGGACACGCCCCGGGACGAGGCGCCCTTCCAGGCCGTCAAGGACAGGTACGCCCGCATCATGGACATCCCCCATAAGCCCAACTGGTACGACGACATCCAGTATCACGCCTCCTGCGCCAAGCTGGCTGCGCCGGAGCAGGCGGAGGACCTGTCCGAGCTCATCATGACCTACGCCGAGAAATACGTGGAGCTGCTGAAAGATGCCGCCCCCTGCGACGTGGCGCAAAAGCGGGTGAAGGCCGACGCCTATCGGGACGGCCTGCTCAGCCACGGCGGCCCCGCCACCGACGCCTTTCTCAAGTTCTGGGGCCCGGAGAAGACCGGGCGGCTGTTTACGGAAGTCCTTTTCGGATGAGCGAACCATACATATAAAACAAGGAGGAGAGAAGTATGAAGGTATTGTTGGCAGGAGCCTTCGGCAACCTGGGCTTCGAAATTCTGAAGGTGCTGACGAACAACGGCTGCGAGGTCGTGGCCGCCGATCTGAAGGAGCGTCCGGAGAACGGTCTCGAAGGGAAGTATACCTTTGCGGCCATCGACGCCACCAACCCCGCGACCCTCAAGGGCATCTGCGACGGAGTGGACGTGGTCATCACCACCATGGGCCTCACCACCGCATCCACCAAGTTCACGTCCTACGACATCGACTACCAGGGCAATCTGAACCTCTACAACGAGGCCAAGGCCGCCGGCGTCAAGAAGTTCAACTACATCTCCGTCATCGCCTGCGATCAGCCCGGCGCCGAGAAGGTGCCCATGCTCCACGCCAAGTTCATGCTGGAGAATGAGATCAAGAAGGGCGATATGGAGTACGTCATCTACCGGCCCACCGGCTACTTCTACGATATCGCCAAGGTGTTCAAGCCCTACGTGGACAAGGGCGAGATGCAGCTCCTCAAGGGCTATCACGGGGTGAAGGCCAACGTGGTGGACTGCCCCGACTTCGCCAAGTTCATCTACGACCACATGCTGGATACCAACAAGCTCTACGAGGTGGGCGGCAAGGAGACCTACACCTATGAGGAGATGGCCAAGATGTGCTTCCGCGCGGCCGGCAAGCCCTGCGTCATCAAGGACAGCCCCATCTGGATGTTCGGCATCTTAGCGAACCTCCCCGCCATCAAGAAGGCCGGCAAGCACGACATCATCCTCTTCTCCAAGTGGACGCTGTCCCATGACCTGGTCGGCAAGGACGAGACCGGGGAAGGCTCCTTCGCGGAATACATCAAAGAGTACTTTGGGAGGAAATGAGCATGTTCCAGCTGTTGCCTGAGTACATCGGCCAGGTCTGGCCTCTGTTCATGTGGAGCGTCATCATCGTGGCGGCCATCGGCTGCTGCATGGGCTTCAAGGAGTTCGTTTGGTTCATGTCCGTGGGCTACGGCTTCGCGGTCATGTGCATCGGTGCCTATCTGCTGATCTTCGGTCTCGTGACCAGGAATCTGACCCCGGCCCGGGGCGTCATGGCGGCCTTGTTCGTCGTCTACGGCTACCGGCTGGGCGGCTATATCCTCAAGCGCGAGCTGACCAACGCCGCCTATAAGAAGACATTGGAGAGCACCGGCTCCACCAAGGCCATGCCCATCCCCGTGTCGGCGTTCATGTGGGTCTACTCCATGTTCATGTACACCGCCCAGACCTCCGCGCTGACCTATCGGTACATCAACCAGGCCAAGGACAACGTATGGGTGTGGATCGGTATCGTGATCATGGCCGTCGCCATCGTCGGCGAAGCCACCGCCGACAGGCAGAAGTCCGCTGCCAAGAAGGTGAACCCCAAGCGGTTCTGCGACACGGGCCTCTATAAGATCGTCCGCTGCCCCAACTACTTCTCCGAGGTCCTCTTCTGGGTGGGCGTCACCGTGTCGGGCATCGGCGCGGTCCAGGGCAAGCAGTGGATCATCGTCCTCATCGCCCTGGCGCTCATCACCTACGTCATGTACAACTCCGCCAGCCGTCTGGAGCTTCGGCACGAGAAGACCTACGGTCTGGACCCCGCCTATCAGAAGTACTCCGACACGGTCCCCCTGCTGTTCCCGTTCACCAAGCAGTTCCATTCCATGAAGGTCTACCGGGACTGATCGACCCCAAGCGATAAGGAGGCTATCAAGATGACCGTCCCCATGGCGTTGATGGATTTCGTACCGGTGCTGCTCTTCGGAGCGGCCTGGCTGATCCTGTACAGGGATCTCAAAAACAAGCTGGACCTTTGCTCCGGCACGCTGCTGCCCCTGGGCGCCGGACTGGTGTTCCTGGCGGGCCTGTTGAAGGCGGTGTGGAAGCTGCAGAACGCCGTCGGCGCCGCGCCGGTGGAGCTGTTCAACAAGGGCTTTTTCCCCACCCAGTCCGTGGGCTTCCTGCTCATGGCGGTGGGCATGCTGGCCCTCATGTACGGCAAGCGCAAAAGCGCCCGTTCCCTCACCATGGTCTGGGTCATGCTGACGGTGCTGGGGAACCTGGGCGCGTCGGCGGGCCTCGTATGGATCGCCAGCAAGGTGAAGAAGGCCGCCGCCCCCCTGTTCATCGTGGCCTTCGTGTTCTCCATGATGATGGGCTACCTCTCCAGCCGGGACTTCGCCCAGGCGTCCATGCACTGGATCGCCCAGAGCGTCAACACGCTGGGGCAGGCGCTGCTGCTCGTCGGCGCCCTCATGGTGCACAAGGCGGGCCTTTCCGCCCCCGGCGCCCTCGACAGGAAGGCGTAAGACGCATAGATGCAGAACGGACACCCCATCCGGGGTGTCCG
>JAZRUD010000295.1:0-3930 GCA_045652385.1 Clostridia bacterium | reverse complement strand
CAACATCATGCTGTTCGTGCCCATGGGGTATCTGCTGCCCTACGTGTTCAACTGGTTTCGGGCCGGGGCCCGCATTCGGCCCGTGGTGGCCTGCTTCATCCTGTCCCTTGCCACGGAGAATCTGCAGCTCATCTTCCGCCGGGGCTTATACGATCTGGACGACCTGCTCTCCAACACCCTGGGCGGGTTCATCGGGCAGATGCTGTTCATCTCCATGGCCTACGTGGTGACCCATCCCGACTGGAAGCAGGAGCTGAAGGCCTACCACCGCTGGCAGCGCCACGCCCGGCACATGACGCTGTATCCCTTCGCCCGGAAGATCGGCCTTTCCCGCACGACCCTCCTGGCCACCTACGAGGAGGCGGTGTGGGACTTCTACGTGGATAAGCTGGGGTTTCGGGTGAAGAAGCAGGTCATGAGCCTGGACGACATCGATACCCGGTTCCTCCTGGTCATGGGCAGCTCCCAGGTGGAGATCATCTGCTTCAACAAAAAGAAGATGATCCCGGTCCAGTATCTGACCATCTCCGCCCGGAACCTGGTGAAGATCAAGAAACGCCTGGAGAAGAACGGCATCGAGGTGGACGAATTCCACCGGGACCCCTATACGGATCTTCGCTGCCTTTCCTTCACCGGCCCGGATCGGGTCTGCATCACGGTCATCGAACAGCCATAAGCAAAAGTGAAATTTGAAGCGGGAACGAAAACATGGCTTTACAGAATGTCGTTCTCTTTGGTATACTGTCGCGTATGAGATATTTTTGGAAACCATTCTGCATACTGCTGCTGTGCCTGCTGCTCATCGCCCTGCCGGGCTGTGGGAAGGAGGAGGCGGCGGAAGCATACGAGATAAGCGAGGGCTCGCCTGTCGAAGCCGCCGCTCAGGCGGTCGTGACCCGGCAGCCCATAGCCGTCACCATGGCGCCCACCTTTACGCCGTCGCCCACGCCCACCGCCTCGCCCACGCCCACGCCGGAACCCACCGCCACGCCCAGTCCTACGCCCAGCCCCACGCCCCCCACGGTGCCCATGGATCGACGGGACTTCGAAAGCGAGGTGCGCCAGGTCCTCTTCCCCCTGTGGGCCGGCGAACCGGAGCCCACGCCCACGGCGGAGCCTCTCTGTACCCCTGATCCCCGGGCCGAGGCCATGGGCAGCATCGCCGGCATGGTCTTCGCCAACGTGGCCGTCTATGAGAAGCCCAGCGAGATCGCCGACGTATTGGGCCGGGAATCCTATCACCTGGTCTACATCCACAACATCAAGAAGGACTATTATTTCGTCACCACCCAGGAGGGCCGGACGGGCTACGTGAAGGCGAGCCAGGTCACGCCCCTGACGGAGGCGCAGCTGGAGGCGTATCTGTCCGGGTCCATGCAGCTCACCTACACCGCCGCCAAATACTCTCCCGACGCCTTCGTGGAGGAGCTGACCCAAGGGACAGGCACGGGCGACATGGAGGAACGGGTCTTTGCAGCCCTCTGCCGCCTGGGCATGGATTTCGAGCCCTTCTACTACAGGGCCTTTGAAAAGGATCTGAAGGATAATAAGAAATACCCGCTCTATTACAAGGACGACGTGTACAACTCCCTCCTTTTCAAGCTTTTCAACTCCACCGGGAGCCTGGTGTATTATGACGGCCATCGGACCCAATGGGAGTACGTGCCCATCAACGGCCAGCTGGAGAGGGGCGATATCCTCTTCTTCAGCGAGCTGCCTAAGAGGAGCACGGGGGTCATGGAGGGCTGCGAGTTCGTGATCGCCGGGCAGCATTCCGGCCGGATCACCGAATGCGCCGTATACTTGGGGAACGACAGCGTCCTCTGCCTCCAGGAGGGACGGGTGACACAGCTGGACGGCTTCGCCGGCAGCGAGCTGTTCAAGAGCTACGATTCCGCCCGCCGCAACCACATCGACGTGTATGACGACAAGGCGCTGATCGTGGAGGATTTGATCGCCCAGATTTACGACTGCCTGGGCACCCCCTACAACAATCTCAACCGCACGGGGGACTTCTCCTTCGACTGCTCCGGCATCATCTCCTGGTGCTTCGAGCGGATGGAGCTCTATCCCACGGCCTATGTCTATTATCATTGGCTGGAGAGCTCTGCTTCGGGGCTGTCGACGATCTTTGATTATACTTGGCATGGGGAGAAAAAGGTGCACCTGATCGTGCCCGTGCCTGTGGAGGAGGGACAAAAATCCCTGGAAAGTTTCCAGCGGGGAGATATCATCTACCTTCTCAAGTCCGGGGGCGGTCGTATCGGCCATGTGATGGTATACCTGGGCGAAGGCAGGGTGATCCACTCTACCTATATCAACAATCGGTATTCCGGTACCGTGGTAGCCAACTTCCGCCGTTCTCTGCAAAAGCTTTACTACACCTCTCAGCGCATTGAGACGGTGTCTTGAACAAATACGCAAATAAACAGCGCCTTCCGTTGAAAAAAGCGGAAGGCGCATTTTCGCTGGATCCTTATTGACCGGGGAGGGTGATGGTATCGATCCGGAGCGCGGTCTCGTACAGCTGCTGCAGCTCCGGTCGGAAGAAAGCCACCACGGTGCCGCCGTGATCCTCGTCGATGGTGGTGGAGTGGATGACCCGGCCGTCCCCCAGATAGACCATCACGTGACCCACCCGTCCGCTGTCCGCTTCCTTGCGCAGGAACACCAGATCCCCCCGCTGCAGCAGGTCCATGGAGGGCAGGCCCTTTGCTGCATCCCGCTGGACGGGACGCATGAGGCGGATGTGCTTCTGGTAGTGCCAGTAGTAAAAATCGATCTGAGAGAGACCCGAGGCGTTGGAACCGGTGAAGGGCTGATGCCCATAGAAGGCGGGGGTGATCTCCATGCGGATGAACAGCCAGGAGATGAGCCCGGAGCAGTCAAAGGAGTATTCCCCTTTTCGCTGGAAGTTGCTGTAGGGGGTGCCCAGGCAGTCGTAGATCTGGGCAATCATATCCTCGACGATCATCTGCTTCTCGTCGAAGACCTCCAGATGGATGCGGCGGGCCGAGTCCAGCGTCCGCTGCAATGCTTCCGTCCATGCCACGGCTTTCACCTGCCCGCCCCGCAGGAGCAGGGCCTGACCGTCGCCCATATACACGCCGCAGCCCGTCAGCGCCCCGGAGTAGGGGCCCTTCACGACGAACTCGAATCCGTCCAGCACGCCGCTGCTGCCCTGTTCCAGAGACTCCGTGAAGAACAGGATATCCCCCCTTTGGAGCTTGCCGCCGGCGGGCACGTACTCCCATTGGGTGGGCTGGCCGTCGTAGTACACCAGATTCCCCGCCGTGTTGAACAGCCGGAACAGCAGAGAATTGTATACGTCCTCCTTATAGAACAGGGGGTAGCGTTCGTCGTCGTCCAGGTCCTCTCTGTACACACGATAATAGAAGGGATCGAAGTCCAGCCCCAGCCGGCCCAGGGCGGCGTAGATCCGTTCCGCCATGGTCCCCTGGTCGGCGCCTGTCTGCAGCTCCCGGATGAAGGCGTCGGGGGAATAGAAGTCCACGGTCCGCTGCAGCTCGCCGACGGCGTCCATGCAGCGGGCCACCTCCTCGTCGGACAGGATAACGCACTGGCTGGCTTTGATGTAGCCCGTGAGACCGTCCTGGGTGGTGACGTAGTAGTATTGCCGGTTGTAGACGTTGTGGACGTAGAACAGGTGATAGGACTCCCGGCCCTTCACAGGGGCGGTGTCGTAGGGATAGGTGAGGACGGGCACGTGGGCAAAGACCATGGCGCCCAGCCGGCCCACCCCCTCCAGCAGTGGGTTGGGCGTAGCGAGAGGCTCCACCGTGGCGGTGGGCTCCGGCGTGCAGCTCAAAAGCGGGAACAGCCGCGCCTCCACGTCCTTGCGCCCGTCCATCCGATCCAGAGGTACGGGCGTGTGCGTCGGCGTGGGGGAGGGCGTAGGCGTCGGCACGG
>JAZRUD010000294.1:0-2014 GCA_045652385.1 Clostridia bacterium | reverse complement strand
AAGGGGCGCGGGCAGATCCTCCTCCCGGATGCGGGACCGGATGCCCGCGAGGAGCACGATGGCCAGGGTGTAGCCCACGGCGGAGCTGAAGCCCGACACCACGCTCTCAAGGAAGGTGTAGCCGCTCATGGCGTTGAGCTGAGCGATGCCCAGCACGGCGCAGTTGGTGGTGATCAAAGGCAGGTAGATTCCCAGCGCCTTGTAGATGGCCGGGGAGGTCTTCTTAAGAAACATCTCCACGATCTGAACCAGGGCCGCGATGACCAGGATGAAGACGATGGTCTGCATGAACTCCAGGCCGAAAGGCACCAGGATGTAATCGTTGAGGAGGCTGGCCACGGCGGAAGCGATGGTCATGACGAAGATGACCGCCAGACCAAGGCTGGCCGAAGCCTTCATCTGTTTGGAAACGCCCAGGAAGGAGCAGACGCCCCAGAACCGGCTCAGCAGCACGTTGTTGATGAGAGCGCTGCTGACGATGATCAAGATCAGGCTGTTGCTCATTTGGCTTCCTCCTTCCGATCCTCACAGGTCATGGCGCAGGCGGCGCAGTTGCCGTTGCAGCCGTCGTTCTCCACCAGCTGCCGCTGCCGGGTCTTGATGCCGATGGCGTTCATGATGATGATGAACAGGGCGATGACCAGGTACGCGCCCGGCGGGAGGCTGAAGATAGCCATGGGCGAGACGCTCTCCGGCAGCACCTGCATGCCGAACAGGGTTCCTTTGCCCAGGATCTCCCGAAGGGAGCCCGCCAGCGTCAGCGCCACGGTGAACCCGAGACCCATGCCCACGCCGTCCATGATGGCGAGGCCCGGTTCGTTCTTGTTGGCGTAGGCTTCAGCCCGGCCCAGGATGATGCAGTTCACCACGATCAGGGGGATGAACTGGCCGAGGGCCTTGTCCACGGAGGGCAGATACGCCTTGATGAGAAGCTGGGTCACCGTCACCAGGGAGGCTACGATCACGATATATGCCGGAAGCCGCACCTCGTTGGGGATCCGCTTGCGCAGGACCGAGATGATCAGGTTGGAGAACACCAGCACCGCCGTGGTGGACAGGCCCATGCTCACGCCGTTGATGGCGGCGGTGGACACGGCCAGGGTGGGACACATGCCCAGCATGAGCACCATGGTGGGGTTCTCCTTGATAAGGCCGTTATACAGCCGTTCCAGGTATTTGTTCATATCAGTTCCCTCCCTGCATGACGCTGTGGAAGAAGTCGAGACCGGCGTTCACCGCGTTGACCACCGCCCCGGAGGTGGTGGACGCGCCGGAGATGGCGTCGATCACGTTGTCCCCGGTGACGCCGCCCTTGTTGTGGACGAACTGGGTCACCTGCCGGTTGGCGAACTGGTCCTTGAAGGCAGGCTCGTCGGCCAGCATGCCCATGCCCGGGGTCTCGGTGAGCTCGGTGAAGGCGATGCCCAGCACCTTGCCCGTGGCATCCAGACCCAGAGACAAGGACACGTTCCCGTCATAGCCGTCGCCGCTGGTGACGCTCAGAGCGTAACCCACGGTGTTCCCCGCGGCGTCCTTGGCCACGTAGGCTTCGTTGACGTAGGCCTTGCCGAACTTGCTGCCGTAGACCTGGCCGCCGAGAGCCGCGATGGCCGCGTCGGCGTTCTCGTCATGCTCGAAGGAGACCGCTTCCGGCACCACCGCCACATAGGAAGCGGCCTTGGTGGCTTCCTCCTGGTCCGCGATGGTCTGGCGGGTCATGGAGTAGACGCCGGAGAGGGCCACGCCGGAGAACAGGGTGATGAGGATCAGGGCGATGACGGGCTTGGGGATCCGCTGCAGCAGGGGCGGGAGCTTCACGCCGCTGGCCGCCCGGATGGCCTTCTTGCGATAGGCGTAGGGCTTGGGGATGATGTACATGTCGATGAGGGGCGTGAACAGGTTCGCGATGATCACGGAGTAGCTGAAGTAGTCCACCTTGCCGAGGATGCGGAAGAGGGCCCCCAGCACGCCGATGAGGCAGCCGTAGACCGCCTGACCGATCCGGCTCACAGGG
>JAZRUD010000293.1:0-2237 GCA_045652385.1 Clostridia bacterium | reverse complement strand
ACGAAGTCTTCCACTTCCTCGGGACGGGTGTAGGAGGAATCCTCGGCGGACACGTTGACCTCGTCCTCGATGCCGGCCAGGGTGCCCAGCTCGCCCTCGACGACCACGCCGTGATCGTGAGCGTATTCCACCACCTTGCGGGTAAGGGCCACGTTCTCCTCATAGGGCTTGCTGGAACCGTCGATCATGACGGAGGAGAAACCGCCGTCGATGCAGCTCTTGCACAGCTCGAAGGTGTCGCCGTGGTCGAGATGGACGGCGATGGGCAGGTCGAAGCCGGCGGTCTGCTCGGCGTCCTGGATGGCGGCCTCGATGAGCTTCATGAGATAGACGTGCTTGGCGTAGGCACGGGCGCCCTTGCTCACCTGGAGGATGAGGGGGGCGTGCTGCTCGATGGCGGCCTCGGTGATACCCTGGATGATCTCCATGTTGTTCACGTTGAACGCGCCGATGGCGTAGCCGCCGTCATAGGCCTTCTTGAACATTTCTTTGGTGGTTACGATTGCCATAGAGTATTCTCCTTTATAGTTTTTTCGTTTTTATCATTATATCAGCGGCATGGGAAAAATGCAACTGTAACAAAACTGCAAAAACTCCCGCTGAGGTTTGCTTTACGAGAGGCGAACTGGTATACTTTTCCTATCAAATGCTTTAGGAGGCTACGGCGCATGGCAAAGGGAAAAATGATATCCCTGATCGTTCCGGTCTATTACGAGGAGGAGGTGCTGCCCATCGCCTATCCGCGCATGAAGGCGGCTCTTGAACGAACGGGATACGATCACGAGATCATCTTCGTCAACGACGGCAGCAGGGACGGCACCATGAGGGAGCTGCGGAAGATCGCCGCAGAGAATAAGCAGGTCAAGGTCCTGTCCTTCTCCCGAAACTTCGGCCACCAGCTGGCCGTCACCGCGGGCATGGACGAGGCGACGGGCGACGCGCTGGTAATCATCGATGCGGACCTGCAGGACCCGCCGGAGCTGATACCCGATATGGTGAAGCTGTGGGAGCAGGGCGCGGACATCGTCTATGGCCAGCGGAAGAAGCGGGAGGGGGAGACCTTCTTCAAAAAGTTTACCGCCGCCTGCTATTATCGGCTGCTGACCTCCATGAGCGCCTATCCGATCCCTCTTGACACCGGCGACTTTCGTCTCATCGGGAGGAACGTAGCTGACGTGTTCCTGAAGATGCGGGAGCACGGCCGGTTCCTGCGGGGCATGTCCGCCTGGATGGGTTTTGAAAGCGTGCCCATCGAATACGTCCGGCAGGAACGGGCGGCGGGGAAGACGAAGTACACCCTGAAAAAGATGCTCAAGCTCGCTTTGGACGGCATCACCGGCTTCTCCACCAAGCCGCTGACCATACCCTTGTACATCGGCGGGGCGGTCATGGGGCTTTCCCTGCTGGGCTGTATCGCGGTGCTCATCTGCGCCTGTACCGTGGGCGCGGCGGCCTGGCTCTGGGGGCTGTGCGGCGTTACTTTGCTTCTGGGCATGATACTCTTTTTCCTGGGCGTTCAGGGGGCCTATCTGGGCAGGATATTCGAAGAATCCAAGGCGCGGCCCCTGTATATCGTGGCGGAGAAGATCAACCTGTGATCCGAGCAAAAGGCAAGGAAAAAATATAACTTTTTTATTGAAAACGAACAGGTCATATAGTATAATGACTTGAAATTAAAACAAGGAGGCTTCTATGGCTATTAGAGTTGCTATCAATGGATTCGGCCGCATCGGTCGTCTTGCTTTCCGTCAGATGTTCGGCGCGAAGGGGTATAAGATCGTCGCGATCAACGATCTCACCAGCCCCGCGATGCTCGCCCATCTGCTGAAATACGACACTGCTCAGAAGGGCTACTGCGGCGTTATCGGTGAGAACAAGCACACCGTCACCTCCAAGGAACCCGAGTACGAAGAGGACGGCAAGACCATCAAGGTCCCCGGCTCCATCACTGTGGACGGCAAGGAGATCACTATCTACGCCGAGCCCAAGGCGGAAAACCTGCCCTGGGGCAAGCTGAAGGTGGACGTGGTGCTGGAGTGCACCGGCATCTACACCAGCAAGGCCAAGGCTCAGGCGCACATCGACGCCGGCGCCAAGAAGGTCGTCATTTCCGCTCCCGCCGGCAACGACCTGCCCACCATCGTCTATAACGTCAACAACGACATCCTCACGAAGGAGGACAAGATCATTTCCGCGGCCAGCTGCACCACCAACTGCCTGGCGCCCATGACCAAGGC
>JAZRUD010000292.1:0-1262 GCA_045652385.1 Clostridia bacterium | reverse complement strand
ATGGCAAGTCCTCCGAGAAGGAGCACACCCTGCTCCGGGACCACGTGGGCGAGGACGAGATCGCCCAGGTGGTGGCCCGGTGGACGGGCATCCCGGTTTCTAAGCTCCTGGAGAGCGAGAGCAGGAAGCTCCTGCACCTGGACGCCGTGCTCCACGAGCGGGTGGTGGGCCAGGACGACGCGGTCCAGCGGGTGGCGGACGCCATCCTCCGGTCCCGGGCGGGCATCCAGAACCCTGATCGGCCCATCGGCTCCTTCCTGTTCCTGGGCCCCACGGGCGTGGGTAAGACGGAGCTCAGCAAGGCCCTGGCCCAGGCCCTGTTCGACGACGAAAAGAACATGGTCCGGATCGATATGAGCGAGTATATGGAGCAGTACTCCGTGTCCCGGCTCATCGGCGCCCCGCCGGGATACGTGGGCTACGACGAGGGCGGCCAGCTCACCGAGGCGGTCCGCCGCAAGCCCTACGCGGTGGTCCTTTTCGACGAGGTGGAGAAGGCCCATCCCCAGGTGCTGAACGTATTGCTGCAGGAGCTGGACGACGGCCGGCTCACCGACGGCCAGGGCCGCACGGTGGCCTTCAAGAACACCATCATCATCCTGACGTCTAACCTGGGCAGCGACCTTTTGCTGAACGGCATGGCCGCCGACGGCACCATCCGCCCGGAGACGGAGGAAGCGCTGAACCGGCTACTCAAAACCGCGTTCCGGCCCGAGTTTTTGAACCGGCTGGACGAGATCGTCTTCTTCCGGCCGCTGACCGGCGAGAACATGAAGGCCATCGTGAGCCTGCTCCTCAAGGACCTGGAAAGCCGCCTGGCCGACCGGGGACTGAAGCTCTCCGTCACGGACGCGGCGAGGGACCTGATCATCGCCGAGGGCAGCGACCCGCTGTTCGGCGCGCGGCCCCTGAAGCGGTTCATCCAGAGCAAGGTGGAATCGCTCCTCGCCCGCCACATCATCGCCGCCTCCCCCAAGGAGGGCACGACTTTGACGGTGGACGCCGAGGACGGGAAGCTGATAGTCAAATGAAAACAGGGAGGCGTCCGCCTCCCTTTTTTCGTGATGTTGCGCCGTTGGCGCAGTGATGCACCTTCGGCGTGATGTATCCCTTCGGGAAGTGATGTTGCGCTTCGCGCAATGAACGACCTCTTCCCCACTTTGCGGCCCCGCCGCAAAACATCACTTGGCCGCCAGGCCATACATCACTGTGCCCTCCGGCACTACATCACTTGGCCGCTGTGCGGCCAAACATCATTAAAA
>JAZRUD010000291.1:0-1223 GCA_045652385.1 Clostridia bacterium | reverse complement strand
TGTCCAGGCAGAAGAGACTGTCCCCCAATTCCTCCGTGACTACCCGGGCTGCCACGCCCATGGACACGGGGTCGCTGCCGAAGAGCTGTACGCCCAAAGGCCCCTCCTCGGGACCGGGACGGCACAGGAGCCGGGTCTTTTCGTTCGAATGCAGGAGCCCCTTGGCGGAGATCATCTCCGTAAAGGCGAGATCGCAGCCCTCCTCCCGGCACAGAAAACGAAAAACCGCGTCCGAATACCCGGCCATGGGGGCCAGGAGCAGAGGCGGCTGATGAAACAATTCGTTTACGGTCATAGGAAGGGAGTGGGGGTGATGACGGAGAGCCGGGGCGTGGGCACCGGGGACTCGGTGGGCGTGGCCATGGGCAGCGGCGAGCGCTCGGGGTCCGGCGTAGGCGGGGGGTCGATCTTCGGGTCCACCGTCAGGGTGGTGACGGTGCTGATGCGCCAGCTGCCCTTGACCTTGCTGACGGTCACCCGGTAGCGGATGGGCGTCCAGGGCGGCGGATCGCTGTCCGGGTCCACGGCGTTGGAGTTGGCGGTGCCCACGATCCTGTCCGCCTGTTCCAACACGTCCACGGACAAGTCGCTGAGCCAGGGCCAGACCCGGATATGGGAGAAGTCCAACATATAATTATAGGAAGAAACGGTATAGGGCTGGTAGGTGGCGTGGTAGAGCCGCCCGTCGGAAGCGATGCACGCTTCGGTGAAATAGTTGTCCAGCTCCTCCCGGGGGCCGTCCTGCAATATGCACTCGATGCGCAGCGCCATGCCCTCGTTCACCAGGATATAGAGGTTGGCCAGCCGGGCGCAGGAGACGAAAGCCAGCACGCACAGCATCACCCCCAGAAAGACGAGGGCGATGGTGCGGGCGATATACAGGGAGGAACGGCTGAAGAAACGGAGCCGGTCCGCCTGGGTGCGCAGCTTTTTGATTTTCTGAGGCGATCTTTCGGGCATAGGTCCTCCAAACAGCCTCATCATAGCATAAAAAGCACGTATTTTCAATGAAAAGAATGTGTACGGACTGTGTCAAAAAATATGAAAAATAATTTGAAAAAAAGTATTCACAACTGCAAAGGAGGGAGGTATACTGTCAAAGCTGTCGCGGGAAACGAGCGGCGACGCGAGGGACGCGGGGCAGCGAAAGCACCTTGAAAACTATATAGCGAAACAACAAACAAGCCAAGTTGATTCTTAGTAATTGAGAGACAACAACGCGA
>JAZRUD010000290.1:0-2212 GCA_045652385.1 Clostridia bacterium | reverse complement strand
TATAACAGCCTCGGCAACGGCTCGGCCATGCGCGTGAGCGCGGTTGCATGGGCAGCGCAGACGCTCGACGAGTGCATCAGAATGAGCAAGGCCGTCACGGAGATCTCCCACAACCACCCGGAAGGCATTAAGGGCGCGGAGGCTATCGCCGTCGCCACGTTCATGGCCCTGCACGGCAGCACGAAGGACGAGATCAGGGTGAAGATGCAGGAGTACTACAACCTGGACTTCACGATCGACGCCATCCGTCCCTTCTACCAGTTCGACGTGACCTGCATGGGCACAGTCCCGCCGGCCATCGTCGCGTTCCTGGAAGCGACCGACTTTGAGGACGCCATCCGAAACGCGATCAGCATAGGCGGCGACAGCGACACCATCGCAGCCTGCACCGGCGCCATCGCTGAGGCGTTCTTCGGCGTTCCGGAATGGACGCGCGAGCGTTTGGAGGAACGATGGTTGCGCGGAGACCTTCGGGAAATCATCTATGAGTTCGAAAAAGCGTACCCTCCGAAGCTCGCTTGACGGCCTTCATCTGGGTGTAACGCTGGGTGTAATAGGAGAAGATTTTAGAGTAGTTGGCGATAGTTTTTTGTAGACAAATAGGGAAAAATCACGCTATTACGTGCTAAAAAAACTCCCCTACCGGGTACCAACCCCCGCCATTCGGCGGGGGTTATTATTTTGCAGGGGAGTCGAACCGGGCACGGAAGTGAATCGGGCTCCAGTGGAGCCCGAGAGCCGTGCCCCGACCAAGCCCGCAGGCGCGAATCGACTCCCCTGCCGGGTACATTTCTCAATCTGGGTGTAACGCTGGGTGTAATAGATTTCAGCTTTTCGCCTCGTATTCCGGGCACGAGCATTTCCCCCTTCCCATATTGTCTTCCGCCCCCGCCTCTGGTATACTGGACGGGATGAAACAACCATTCGACAACCGAACCCGGACGGGCATCCTGCTGAACATGCTGCTGGCGGCGGGGAGCCTGTTCGTCAACGGCTTCGGCATCTATCTCACCATCCAGGCCAACCTGGGGGCGGCCCCCTGGGACGTGCTGAACCTGGGCATGTCCAAGGCCTTGGGCATCCTCTACGGTACCGCCTCCGTGACCGTGTCGCTGACCATTCTGGGCATCGACGTGCTCATGCGTGAGCCCATCGGCATCGCCATGTTCATCGACGCCTTCGTGGTGGGCAAGTCCGTGGATTTCTTCAACTGGCTGGGCCTGGTGCCCCCCTGCCGTTCCCTGCTCACCGGCATCCCCTGCCTGTTCGCGGGGCTGGTGATCCTGGCCTACACCCAGTACACTTACATGCTGGCCGCCCTGGGCTGCGGGCCCCGGGATACGCTGCTGGTGGGGCTCAAGAAGCGGCTCAGACGGGTGCCCATCGGCGCTGTCAGCATCGGGCTGCTGGGCTCCGCCACCCTGATCGGCTGGCTCCTGGGCGGTCCCGTAGGCGTGGGCACGCTGATCTGCGCCTTCGCGGCGGGACCCGTCATGCAGTTCGCCTTCTGGACCGTGAGGTTCGACGCCACCCAGGTGCGCCACCAGCGGCTCCGGGAATCCCTTCGCGTGTTCGCCGGCCGAACGGACCGGGACCAATCGTCATTGCAAGGAGGAGCGTCCAAATGAAGCAATATGTAGTCGACGCGTTCACAAAGAGCGTTTTCCACGGGAACCCGGCGGCGGTGTGCGTCATGGACCGGTGGCTGCCCGACGATCTCATGCAGCAGATCGCCATCGAGAACAACCTGTCCGAGACCGCCTTCGTGGTGCCGGAGGGGGATCGCTACCATATCCGCTGGTTCACCCCCGGGGCGGAGGTGGACCTGTGCGGTCACGCCACGCTGGCCAGCGCCTTCGTGCTGACCCGGTTCTACGATACGGCTGCCCGGGAGCTGGCGTTCACCTCCCTGAGCGGCGAGCTGCGGGTCCGCAAGGCCGGCGATCTGCTGGAGCTGGACTTCCCCGCCCGCCCGCCGAAGGCCGTTCCCTACACGGCCCAGATGCAGGAGATCGTCCACGGCCTCCCCGCCCGGGCCTATCTCGATCGGGATCTGATACTGGTACTGGAAGACGAGGAGAGCGTCCGATCCTTCGTTCCCGACTACGGGGCTATCGCCGCCCTGCCCGACGGCATGGGGCTGTTCCTCACCGCGCCCGGACGGGACTACGACTTCGTGTCCAGGACCTTCTTCCCCAAGATCAAGGTCAAC
>JAZRUD010000289.1:0-3454 GCA_045652385.1 Clostridia bacterium | reverse complement strand
GGACACCGAGGCGGCGGCCATCGAGCTGTACAACGAAATAAAGGCTTACCGGCCCGACGCCCTGCCGTTTTTGCCCCGGGAGCTGCCGTTGGTCCACGTGCAGGCCGGGGCCCCGGAGCGCCGGAGCCAGCGGCTGGGGGTCCTGTCCCGACTGGTGCTGGGCGTACCCACTCTGGTCGTTTCCTGCGCGGGGGCGCTCATGGAGCGGCTGGCCCCGCCGGAGGCCTTCATCTCCCAGGTGAAGGTGGTGAAGCGGGGGGACGTCCTGCAGCCCCGGGATCTGCTTTCTGACCTGGTGAGCGCGGGCTACGAACGGGTGGACATGCTGGAAGGCCCCGGCCAGGTAGCCCTCAGAGGCGACATTCTGGACGTGTTCCCGCCCCAGGGGGAGGATCCCTGCCGGATCGAGTTTTTCGACGACGAGGTGGACCAGCTTCGGTGGTTCGACGTAGCCACCCAGCGGTCTGTTCGCCAAACGGATAGAGTGCTGCTTCCGCCGGCCTTCGAGACGCCCCAGCCCGGGATGCGGGTCCGCCGGGCGCTGAAGGCTCTCGGCGATCGGGCGGGCTTCGATCGGGAGCGGGAGGACTGGGCGGAGGAGCGGCCCACTCTGGGGGCGGACGTGCTGCTGCCGCTTCTGTACGAGGAGGAAGCCTCTCTGGACGACTATCTCCCCAGGGATTGTTTCAAGCTGGTCCTGGAGCCGGACCGGGTGCTGGAGGAGGGTCGGACGGCCCATACCCTGTTCCTGGAGTCCGTCACCGCCATGCTGGAGCGAGGCGAGGGCCATCCCGGCCAGGCGAAGCTTTTGCGGGAGGACGGGTATCTCAACGGCGTACTGAACACCCGGCGGACGGCGGCGGTCTATGGTCTATTCCGCACCAGCCGGGATTTGGAGCACCGGATGCGGGTGAAGTTCACCCTGGAAGGCGCGCCCATGTATCTGGGGGATATGGGGGAGCTGGTCCGGGAGCTGAAGCGGTTCAGGCAAACCGGCGGCAGCGCCCTTTTGTACGGGGGGGAAAGCGCCGACGCCCTGTTGGACAGCATTCGGGACGAGATCCGCTGCGGCATCAGCGACGAGCTGAACCGGGACGCGGAGCCCGGCGAGGTGCTTATCCTCAAAGAGAGTCTGCCCCGGGGCTTTTTGTGCCCGGCGCAGAAGCTCCTGGTGCTCACGGGGGCGGAGCTTTTCGGCAAGCGCCTTTCCCGACCCCGGAAGAAGAAAAGCGGGCTCAAGTTCTCCGATCTCTCCGTGGGGGACTACGTGGTCCACGAGGCCCACGGCGTGGGCCGGTTCGTGGGCGTGGAGCAGCTTACCGTGGAGAACAGTACCCGGGACTACCTGCTCCTTCTCTACAAGGGCGGCGACAAGCTGTACATCCCCACGGATCAGCTGGACCGGATACAGAAATACATGGGGTCCTCCGGGGAGGACGTGGCCCCGCCCCTCAGCAAGCTGGGCGGCGGCGAGTGGCAGCAGAAGGTCCAGAAAGCCCGGGCGGCGGCGAAAAAGCTGGCGGTGGACCTGGCGGCCCTCTACGCCAGGCGCGCCTCCATCCAGGGCTTCGCCTATTCCCCCGACACTCCCTGGCAGCGGAAGCTGGAATCCACCTTCCCCTACGAGGAGACCCCGGATCAGTTGCGGTGCATCCGGGAGGTGAAGGCGGACATGGAGAGCCGCCGGCCCATGGATCGGCTGCTCTGCGGGGACGTGGGCTACGGCAAGACCGAGGTGGCCATCCGGGCGGCCTTCAAGGCGGTCCAGGACGGGAAGCAGGCGGCGCTTCTGGCGCCTACCACCATCCTGGCCCAGCAGCACTTCGCCACCATCGCGGAGCGATTTTCCGCTTTCCCCGTGACCGTGGGCTGCCTCTCCCGGTTCCAAACCCCCAAGGAGCGGGAAAACGTGAAAAAGGCCCTGGCCTCCGGGGAGCTGGACATGGTCATCGGCACCCACGCTCTGCTGGCCAAGGACGTGAAATTCAAAGATTTGGGCCTGTTGATCATCGACGAGGAGCATCGCTTCGGCGTGAACCACAAGGAGCAGATCAAGGCCATGCGCAGCCAGGTGGACGTGCTGACCATGACGGCCACGCCCATCCCGCGCACCCTGAACATGGCCATGACCGGGGTCAGGGACGTGTCCGTCATCGAGACGCCGCCGGAGAACCGGTTCCCGGTCCAGACCTACGTGGTGGAATACACCGACGCCCAGATCGCCGCCGCGATCCGGCGGGAATTGGGCCGGGGCGGCCAGTGTTTCCTGGTCAGCAACCGGGTCCTGGGCATGGAGAGCACTTTGAGCCACTTTCAGGACCTGGTGCCCGAGGCCCGGTTCCTCATGGCCCACGGGCAGATGAACGAGCACGCCCTGGAGCAGGCCATGCTCTCTTTCATCCATAAGGAGGCGGACGTGCTTTTGTGCTCCACCATCGTGGAGAGCGGCGTGGACATACCCAACTGCAACACCCTGGTGGTCCTGGACGCGGACAAGCTGGGTCTCGCCCAGCTCTATCAGCTTCGGGGCCGGGTGGGGCGGTCGAACCGGATCGCCTACGCCTATTTCACTGTGCCCCAGAGCCGGTCCCTGTCCGAAGTGGCCCAAAAGCGGCTGCTGGCGGTGCGGGAGTTCACCCAGTTCGGGGCCGGGTATCGCCTGGCCATGCGGGATCTGGAGATTCGCGGCGCCGGGGGCCTCCTGGGGGCGGGACAGCACGGACATCTTTCCGACGTGGGCTACGAATACTACTGCAAGCTGATCCGCCAGGCGGTGGACCAGGCCACGGGCCGGGATGCCGTGCCCCTCATCGACACGGCGGTGGACGCCCCCGGGGACGCCTACGTGCCCAAGGGCTTCGTGAACGGGGAGCTGCAGCGGATGGCCATGTACAAGCGCATCGCCGAGATCGAGGACGAGGCCATGTTCGACGATCTGTACGACGAGTTCACCGACCGCTACGGCGACCTCCCCGACAGCGTGGAGCGGCTCATGCGCCTGTCGCTGATCAAGCACCTCGGCGCCCGGGCGGGGTTCCTGTCCGTGACGGTGAAGCCGGGGAAGGTCGTTATGAAATACGACGGAAGCGCCCGGCCAGACGGCGGAAAACTCCTGCTGGCGTTGTCGAACGAACAGGGGGCGCGGCTCTTAGCCGGGGACCCGGCGGCCGTGGAGATCGCCGTGAAGGGCCGCAGCGCAGACGATTTCGTAAAAAAACTGCCACAATTTCTTTCCATTCTGGCGGATTGCAACCGCTTGGACGAGAGGGTATAATGGGACGAAGCATATAGAAGAAAGGAAACGGAACACGTGAGGAACAAACTATTCGCGCTGCTGCTGTGCGTGCTGCTGATGCTGGGCACGGTGGGGTGCTTGGAAAAGGCGGAGAAGGCGGAGCCCGACCCCGGTCCCCAGCCCGCCGCCACGGGAAGCGCCGCCGCCGAAGCCGACGCC
>JAZRUD010000288.1:0-5533 GCA_045652385.1 Clostridia bacterium | reverse complement strand
AGGCAGCTTCTTCCGATCCAGGGCCTCCCGGCGCAGCTTAGTCAGGGCCTGTTCCTTGGCGGTCTCGGCCGTCCGCTCGGCGGCGTAGACCCGGATGGCCCCGTAGGGCTCCAGCTCGTGCAGCAGATCGATGAACCGTTCGTCGTTGCAGGCCGCCTCCAGGTCGAAGCCCTCGGGCAGCTTTCCCTCCGCCTCCAGCCTGGCGATCTCTTCGCCCATGGCGCGGTAGGGATTCTCTTCCATCATGGTGTCTTTCATGGTATCTCCTTTTCTCCGTATAATTGTTTCGTGCTGTTCTTCCGGCCCCGTAAAGCACGGTGTAGCCGCGCGCGCTCAACTGGCGCAGGAAGAACGCGCAGCTTTACTTATGTGAGATCCGGCGACATGTGCATCGGATCTCACTCCCTGCAGATTTCGCCGCCCGGTGACCCTTTAGGGTCACAGGCGAAACCTGGAAGCGAAGGCGGAGCCCCATGAATCAGGTGCTTTCAGGCACCTGACTCATGTTCTTGAGCACCTGGTCCTTCCCCTCGAAGGTCATGAGCTCCACAGCCCGTTTCGGATCGATGGCCCCTGTCTGCAGCAGCTGTACAATCAGCTCATTTTGGGCGGATGCCGAGAACGGGTCCTGCTTGGCGGCCTTGACCGAGATGAGGAACTCCATGGGCATGCCTTCGTACCCCTTGTCCATGCGGGTCAGCAGGGCGCTGTCGAAGTACTCCGTCCGCTCCTCCCCGTTCACCAGAACGGTGACGGGCCGGAAGAAGAAGTTGAACTCCCGCTCCACCTCGATCTCCATGCGCACCGCCTGCCGAAAGGCCTCATAGAGCCGGGCGGTAGCCATGCGGGCCCGCTTGGTGCTGGCCACTTGCAGAGCCTGGATGGCGCTGGCGGCGGTGACGCCCTGGCGGAAGTTGCCGCGGGAGGAGTCGTTGGCGCCGCTTTCCTCCTTGATGTCCTCCCGGATGCGCTGGATGTAGGTCAAAAGGTACGCAGGCAGCGGGGGCGTGGAGAACCAGGTGACGCCGTTCAGGCTTTCTCCCCGATGGACCTCCTTGGACCAGTCCTTCAAGTCCTCTTCGTCGAACCCGGAGGCCTCGGTGACGAGAAGCTTGTTGTGGCTGGCCATGAAGGCGTTCTTCAGCACGATCTGGTCCAGCTTGTCCGCGTACTTCTGCTGCTTCTCGAACAGGTCCACGATGCCGAAGCCCAGGGGGCTGCCCTTGCGCATGTACAGCGGGGTCAGTACAAAGGGGTACATGCCGTGGGCGAAGTAGCCCTGGGGCTTGGTCTCGCGGCTGTCGGCCAGCACCACGCCTCCGGCGATGAGAGCCATGTGGACGGCAAACACGCCTTCTTGTTCCGTGGGGGTCTTCCACCAGTATTCGAGGAGCAGGACGGTGTCCCGCCGATCGCCGCGAAGGATTTCGTCCGCCGGGGCGTCGCTGGCGGCGTAGGGGTCCTCGCCCATCTCGAGATACCTGTCCGGAAACCGGTCCTTGAACCATGCCCGGGTCCTGAGGGACAGCTTGAACACCGCCCGGCCCTCCTGCATGTCGTCGCACAGGGGGTCGAAGAGGATGCTCCGATCGTCCACGTGGCGGATGAACGCGCCGCCGAGGCCGTTGTTCAGGGACGGGTCGTAGCCCACCTCCTGGACGCAGTAGCCGCCCACCAGCAGATCGTGGATCAGCTTTTGATACTCCACGGTGTATCCGGCCACGTCGTGGTTGCGGCGGATCAGCGCCTCCACCACCTTCGCCACATGGCTGTCTGCGGCGCCTTCGGGCCGGATGTAGGCCTCGGGGGCCTGGTCCATCAGATCCGCGCTCACGTTCTCCACGGTGGATTGGATGATGGGGGTCACGGGCCTGGGCTCGTTCTCGTCCGTCACCGGCACGTCGTACCAGTGGTCCCCCCGGTAGATGCGTTCGTTGTTCTCCAGCCGCAGCCATTCCTGTCGATAGGCGCTGCGGAACTCGTCGAACAGCTTGTAGGCCCTTTCGCACAGCTGCCGGGACGCTTCCTTGTTGTTGGTTCGCTCCATAATTGCTTCCTTTCCGTGTTTTATAGGCTTGTGAACCCCTCGTTCTGCGTCCGGGGCGGGGCGAAGGGGCCATAGGCGGGCGGGGCCTTTCTTTCCGGTTCGGCCGCCTTGGGGTGGCGGCTCATGACGGCGTACCTGAGGGCTTCGGGGGCGTGGTCCTCGCACCCGTCGCTCACGTCCTCGTGATCGTGCTCGTCGTAGGTGAGCAGAGGGAGGGTCCGAAGGAGCTCTGTGCATTGGGGGAAGATCACCAACCCCGGCTGTCCGTCCGCCTGGGGAGCCAAAGCCTCTCGAAGCCGCTGCCAGCCGTGGACACGGCGGTTGTCCGCCGGCAGCAGGGGGACGCCGTTACGGGTGAACACGTCCGCGATGCAGTCGCCCTCCGCCCCGGGAAGGCCCCGCTGCTGCCAGGCGTCGGGACTGGCCACGGTGTAGGCGATCTTCTCTCCCAGGGACAGCCCCCGGACCTTCCTGGCCACCTGGCTCGAGAGGGTCTCGGTGACGTACAGCTCCCGGTAGATCACGATCTGTCCCTCGGGGCTCACCGCCGCCCACAGCACGCAGCAGGGGTCCCGATACCCCCAGTCCATGGCCCGGAAGCGCCGCCACCAGCCGGGGAGGGGGAAGGGATCGACGACGTGGAGCTGCCGGGAGAACTCCGGGAAGTACCGTCCCGAGAGCACGTCCCAATCCCCGTCGAGATAGGCTCGCCGAAGGTGCTCCGGCAGCCGCTGCAGAGTCTGGAGATACCCGGGATTGCGCTCCATAAGCACGGCGTTGTCCGCAAGCCGGGCGGGGATGAAGGCGTAGTCCTCGGGCTTCTCGCCGTCCCGGTAGCGCCGGTCGATGAACAGCCGCTTGACCCACTCGTGGCCCGGGCCGCCGGGGTTGCAGGTGTAGTACATCCTGGGGGAGAAGTCCGTGCGCACGGACCGGTTGCAGGTGGTGAGAAAGGTCATCTGGCTTTCGGTGAAGTGAGTCGCCTCCTCCATGCCGATCACGTCGTATTCCTGTCCCTGGTACTGGTACACGTCCTTCTCCTGGTCGCAGTAGCCCAGCTTGATCCTGGACCCGTTGGGGAAGAGGAAGCAGCGCTGGGTCTGGTTGTACTTCACCGTCCCCGAAAGCTCCGCCAGCAGCGGCCGCACGTGGTTCTCCTGGAGTTCCGGCAGCGTCCGCCGGAGGAGCAGCTCCTGGAGACCCGGGTACCGGAGGGCCAGCAGGACGAGCTTGCGGCGCATGGCCCAGCTCTTGCCGCCGCCCCGGGCGCCCCCGTATGCGGTGTGGGGAGCCGTGGAGAGGAAGAAAGCCCGCTGCTTGGGGTTGGGCTGGCCCATTAAGCGCAGGGTCTTCATCGGCTGTAGACCTCCGCCCCGTCGTCCAGGATCACCTGCAGAGGCTCCATGGCGTCCTCCGCCTGATCCTCCGTAAGCCCCAGCTCCTTTATTGCTGCCTGGGCCACGGTGGCGCTGAGCTCCCCCAGCAGCGCCTTCTCCTGGATATAGGCCGCCACCCGGATGAGCCCCTCCAGCAGGACGGTCCCGGCAGCGCCGCCCTGGCCATGGGCCGCCGCGAGGACCTCCCGGGGGGAAAGGGATACCGCCGCGCTGAGGCCGTAAAGGGTGTAGGGGATCTGTCTCTCTGAAAATCCGCCTCCCTTTTGCGGGACCCGTTCCCTGGTCCCGTCGCATCGGGCAAAATACGCCCCCACGGCCTCGCTCATGCGCTTGGCGCTCATCCTTCTGCTCACAGGCTTTTGCCTCCTTTCCCTTCCGGCGAAACAAGCATACAACAGAGAAGGGCCCCATGCCTCCGATAATTCGTTCATATTTGCACGCCGAAAAACGGTCACTGTTTACCGATTTCTCACAAAAAAGCCGGGCTTACTTCGTTGCCCGGCTTCGTGCGCTGTGATACTATATGCTTGATGAAACGCTTCCTGACTTTCGCTTTGATACTGCTGCTGATCTCGTTCCCGCTGCCGCCCGCCTGGGCGGCGGAGGGAAGCGGTCCCGCGCCTACGGCGACCCCGCCTGCGGGAGAGACGCCGGAGCCCAGCCCCGAGCCGGACCCCGCCATCCGCTTTTTGCCGGAGGAGGGGCTGCCTCTGCCCTGCCCGGAGTATCGTCTGACGGAGAAGCGGCCCTTCGCCTTCGGGGGCACGGTGGTATCCGAAGTGCCCCTGACCCGGGTGGCCGTCACCGTCAGCGACGAGGCGGGCAGCGTCTTGCTGGAAGCAGAGGCGACGCCGGATGGGGAGGATGAAGCCGCCGTCAGCTACCCCCTGTGGGACAAAACCTTTCCCTTCGAGGACGAAAGCCTGTCCGCCCGGATCGACTTCGCCTCCCTGAAGCCCGGGACCTACACCTTCACCCTCAGGGCAGCCAACGACGCGGTGGGGGAGATCGTCCTCTACACCGCGCCCTTCACCGTGGAGCGGACCACAGCCCTCCACACCCTGATCCCCAACGACCTTCGGGACACCTATCCGGCCATGGCCGCCTATGTGGGCGAAGACACGCTGCCCTTCACCTACCGGACGGGCACCTATAACCAGATCTGGGTGGACAACGGCTGGATCGCCCGGAACACGACGACCATCGACACCCCCTTCGGAGACGTCTGGCGGGTGAACAAGGCGGCGGCGGAGCCTTTCCGGCAGGCAGTTCGGTACATGCGCACCACCTACGTCCACGTGGGCGGCCGGTGGAACTCGGGCGTCTTCCGCCTGAGCAGGCTGGTGCGGTCCTACGGCGGCCCCTTCATCGGGCGGCAGGAGGAGAACAGCCCCTTCCTGAGCCCCCATGTGCTGGGCCTCAGCGTGGACCTGAACCCCGGCGGCATCAACGAGGCGGTGCCGGACAACTGGGATACCTTCTGCCGGGAGATCAGCGAAAACCTGATCTACAACGGCGTCAAGGAGCAGAACGGCCTGAAGTATTACGACTTCACCTATATCGGCACCTGGGGCGCGGCGTATGAACGGGTGCCCACCGTCATTCAGAACTATCTTCTCTACGAGCTGGCCTTCTATCGGGCCGGATTCTTCTGGGGCGCCTACTACGACCATACCTGCGACGCCAGCCACTTCGGCCTGGGGGAATACGATCCCGAGATCTTCAGCGATTCGCCCCTGGCCCTCCGTAAAGTATTCGAGTATATCGGCGAGTGATCCGATCAGCGGCGCCTGAGCTTTGTCAGCAGGGCGTCCGTCTCGGCAAACCAATCCGGCTTGACTTCCTCCGTCGGACCCCCTTTCGGCGTTTGCGGCAGGGGCGGACGGAGGATGCTGTCGTATACCTCCGTGGCGTGCCGGACCAACAGCCCGAAGTCCGCGGCGGCAGCGGCGCTGTCCGCCGGGTCCAAAGCTTCATCCTGTCTTTCTGCCGGATCGGGCGCTGACGCCGGCGTGGGTTCGGGAACAGGCTCAGGTTCAGAAGCGGGTTCGGGGGCGGGCTCCTCCTCCTTCTTGCGGTGGAGGTTATT
>JAZRUD010000287.1:0-13570 GCA_045652385.1 Clostridia bacterium | reverse complement strand
CCCTGCACAAAGGTTTTCATCTCCTGTACCAAAAGGCGGACCACCCTGGCCACCAGATACCCGTCCGCCACGGCGTGGTTCATGCGGACGGACACGGGCATCATGAGCCGTCCCCCTTCCTCCCGATAGGCGCCCCAGTTGACGATGGGGGCGAAATAGAGATACCCGTCCGGCAATTCGAGATGGAGGGCGTCGTAGGAGAGCCAGGGGATGTAGGAGGCGTCGAACCGGTTGGGCTCCTTTGTCGCCTGCGGGACATAGACCGGATCGTTCATAGCCTGCTGAAGGTCCGCCGCCGCGCCCCGATAGAAGGCGTCGTAGTCCGCCGCATAGGCGGAATAGACCGGCGTGCAGGTCTCCGTTTCCGGATGGAAGGCGTAGTGGGTGGGATGGATCGCGCCGTAGACCACCAGCTCTCCGGTCTGATAGAAATAGCCCATGCGATAGTCCTCCCGGGCGTTCATGACCCGGGTCAGCAGGTACAGGAAGTTGAGGTAGAACTTCGTCCCGGTCGCCCTGGACCAGGCCGCCAGCTCCGTCACGTCGATCCGCGCCGTCATGGACAGCGAGCACTTGCAGTCCTCCGAGAAGCGCCGAAAGACGTCCTTGCGGTAATAGGTCTCCTTGTCGATGACTCGATAGGCCATGCTCTTCTCCTTTCACAGCTCCCGGCGCATGTAGACGAGGGCCTGCCAGCCCGTGAGCCGGGATCGGAAGCCCTTGGGGTTCCGGCCGTATTCCGCGAAGCCCTCGCTTTCGTAGAGGGCCAGAGCCTTCGCGTTGTCCGCCACGGCCTCCAGCTCCAGCTGCAGATACCCGGCCTGCTTCGCCAGCTCGATGCAGGCCCGGGTCAGCGCCCGGCCGATGCCCAGATGCCAGCAGTTTATGTCCACGCTGATGCCGAAGGTGGCCCTGTGCTTCACCTTGTCCGCCCGGCCCACCCGGGCGATGCCCGCCTGGCCTACGATCACGCCGTCCACCTCCGCCACCAGTTCCGCCTCGTCGGGGCTGTCGGTCTTCGATTGCAGGTACTTCTCCTCCTGGGCCACGGTGAAGGCGATCTGGTGCGGGTAGGTGGTGAGATAGTCCGTTTGGGCGTGGTTCAGCACGAAGTTGCGGAGCACGGCCTCCCCGTCTTCGGCCACGCCGTTGCGGATGACGCAGGTCCGCCCGTCCTTCAATGGGATGATTTCGCGGTATTCCATCTACGGCTCCTTCCAGAATCCGCCCTTGTGGAAGTTGGGGTTGCCCAGGGGTTTGGCGGTCAGACGGAAGATGACGCAGCCGTCCGGGCAGACCACGGTCTTTGAATACTTGCCGTCGCCGCCCACGTTTTCCAGGTCGCCGCCGCTGCGCACCGCCTCCATGAGGGGGTAGAGCATCATCATGGTCTTGGAGCAGATGCCGTAGCCGTCCCCGTTCACCGGGCAGCCGTAGGTGCAGGTGTAGGTGTCGCCGATCTCCTCCCCGTTGCGGCAGTACCGCTCCGTGTGGTCCCCGCGCAGAAAGCCCACCACCTCCACGGTGAATTCGTATTCCTCATCGTACCATTTTTTCATAGGATCCTCCTTCTCTTTTCTCAGCACAGTCCCGCGCGCCCTTCATGGCGCCGCGCCTCAGATCTCCACCAGCCGGCGGAAGACGGCGTCCTTGTCGTAGGTCCCCTCCACCAGCCCCGGGACCTCCTTGTAGGCCTTGCAGACGGACAGGCTCAGCTCCGCGCCCACGGCCAGCATCTCCTCCGGGGTATAGGGGCAGTTGCCCGTGACGATCAGGGTGGCATAGCTGAAGGCCGCCAGCCAGATGTCCCGGAAGAAGCTGTCCGCCGCCCGCTCGTCCATGCGGTAGGTGGCCATGACGGAGGGCCGGACCAGCTCCTGGGAGAAGCGGAGGGCCTCCATGGCGCCGCCCGTCGTCCCGTCCGGCGGGGTCAGGAACAGGAGCCGGTAGAGCTCCGGTTCCTGCCGGGCGAACCCGAGATACTGCCGCCACACGCCCAGGAAGGGGATGGGCTCCGTGAGCCCTGCTTCGATGTACGCCCGGTATCGGGCTTTGGCTGACTCGAACACGTCCCGCTTGAGCTCGTCCATAGCGGCGTACCAGGTGAAGATGGGCCGGGTGGACACCCCCAGCCGCCGGGCTACCTCCCGGGCGGTGACCCCGTCGACGCCCTTTTCCCGGACCGCCTGCAGGGCCGCCTCGACGATCTCTTCCTTCTGAAACTTAACCTTCGGAGGCATGGCTTTTCCTCTTTCAAAAGAATACAGCTGCTGCGCATCACGTGTTACGCAACAGCTGTTATTATACGGTATCCGGGCTCCTTTGTCAAGGAAACGCCCCTGCGTCAGCGCTTGTCCCGGTCGATGAACTCCAGCGCTATCACGCCGACGACGGCGAAGATCACGATGAGCAGCAGCAGCATGCCCCACTTTCCCAGAACGTTTTCAATGGTGCCGGCGTAGAGGGGGTTCTGGTTGTTGGCCCCGGACCAAAGCAGGAAATCGTCCAGCCGTCCCTCCGTCTCCACGGTGCGCATGGTCTCCAGAATGGGCTTCGTCCCCATATACTCCACGTTGCGGAACTGGAACATGGTGTTCCACAATGTCACCATGGGCTGCTCGTTGAAGCGGCCGATGGAGCAGATGCCCTCCATGCCCCACTTGGAGATGGTGAGGGAGGAGAGCTTTTGGGCGATGCCCTGCAGCTCAAAGAACGCCCCGGAGAAGACCAGCTGGAAGATGAGCAGGAAGGGCATGACCGTCATGGCCGTGGTGGTGGTCCGCACGATGCAGGAGACCATGAGGGCCAGCATATCGGCGGCGTAGAGGATCAGCAGGATGGTGACGCTCATGTCCAGCTGTCCCCAGGGGGTCACCAGCCCCTTTGCGGGGAACTGGACCCCGGTCATGCGGCAGATGACCATGGTCACCACCGTCTGCGCCAGGCACAGGACGAGCTGATAGATCATATGGGCGGCGATATAGGAGGACATATGCAGCCCCGCCCGATGCTCCCGCTTGATGACGGCCCGCTCCCGGCAGACCACCTGAATGGAGTTGAAAAAGCCGTTCCAGATACACACGCAGGTGAGGGCGAAGGCGCCGTTGATGGTGCCCTCCTGGGTGACGAACATGTTGGCGCCCACCACCAGGGTGACCACGGCGGCGATGAACGCGCCCATGGGCAGCACCTTCCAGTCATTCTGGTAGACGAACATCCTGAGGAGCTTGCCCAGATAGATTCGCGTCTGGGCCCAGCGGCCCTTATACCTGACCATATCCTCCATCATGCCGCCGTACCCCCTTTCTGCTCCGCGTTTCGTTGGGCGAACCGCTGGATGAATTCATCCGCCAGCCCTTCGCCGCCCTCCTCCTTCCGGTTGATGGCCAGGATGACCTGCTCCATGGTGTCCCGCCCGAAGAATTCCCGGGCTTCCTGGGGGGAGCCGTAGAAGGCGAGACGGCCCACGCGGCCGGAGTCCTTGGCCAGGACGATCACCTTGTCGAAGAGGTCGATGACCCGGTCCGGGCTGTGGGTAATGGTCATGACGATCCGGCCGGTGTCGGCGATGCTCCGAAGCTTCTCGAAGATCTCCCGGGCGATGACGCCGTCCAGGCCCGAGTCGGGCTCGTCCAGCACGAACAGCTCCGGGTCCGCCACCAGCTCCATGGCGATGGAGATGCGCCTGAGCTGGCCGCCGGATTTCTTGCTCACCAGGCCCCGGGCGCCCGAGGCGAGACCCAGCATATCCAGGACCTCCCGGGTCTTCTCCATCCGGTCTCTCCGGGACAGATCCTTGCTGACCCGCATCTCCGTGGCGTCGAAGATGGTCCGAAGGACCGTGTCGTTGCCCCGGATCAGATTCTGCTGGGGCACGAAGCCGATGCGGTATTTCACCTGATCGTAGTTGCGGTACACGTCCCGGCCGTTGAGGTACACCTCCGCGTCCGCCTTCTCGTAGCCGATGACGGCGTTGACGAAGGTGGTTTTGCCCGCGCCGGAGCCGCCCAGCAGCAGCACCATGGAGCCGTTGGGGATGTCCATGGCGATGTCCTTCAAAAGATACCGCTTCTTGGCGAAGTCCTTCACCGTGCGCTCCCGCACGTCGATGCTGAGGCCGGAGGATGCGGGGCCCTTCCACTGGGTGCCCGCGCCGGCGAACTCCGTCGGAGCGGTGCCGGCCCGGTACTCCTCCTCGATCTCCAGCAGATCCTTCCGGGGCTGATATTTTTTGGAGAAGCCCAGGATGAAGAAGCAGAGCCAGTTGCTGAGGAGCCACAGCAGGACCCACCGCCGGCGGATCTGGAACACGGCGATGATCCGCAGGAACAGGCGGATACGGTAGATGAACAGGGTGATGAACACCACCAGGGAGAACAGAGCGAGGATCAGGGTCGTTCGTTCGCTCATCCATTCCGGATCCACGAATCCCAGCAGGGTATAGAGGAATTCCAGCATCCCGCAGATCATGCCCTCCGTCCTAATATCCAGGGCGGCGCCCAGGGCGTAATATCTGAGGCACGGGATCCAGGCCATCCAGTGCCCTTTCGCGCCCAGCTTGGCCATGACCTTCCAGATACCCAGAGAGAACAGCAGCCAGGACAGTATGCGGAACAGGGTGCTCACATCGCTTAGCGTCATCCGATCTCCTCCTTTTCGGTTCCATGGACGGATGGGACGGCAGCGCCGAAAAAAGCATCCGTTCGACAGGATCTCATACGCTCATTGTATGAAAACCGGGCGACGGATGCAAGTGCTTTTTTGCCTGTTTACCGGCTAAACCGATGGGTTTTCCGGATCCGGTGCAGGTTCGCGGGCCGAGCGCGGAACTGCCCGGGGCCCTTCATCGCTTCTTCAGGGCGTCCAGCTCCCGCTGGATGTCCTCGGCCGCCTTTACCCAGCGCTGCTCGGCGGTCTTCTGGGCCTCCTGGATGTTCTCCATCATGCCCTGGGCGGTCTCCCTGAAATCGCTCAGCAGCTCCTGCCGGATGCGCCGTATTTGGGCCCGCTCCTCCATGCTCCGGGAGGCCAGGGCCACCAGATAGTCCGCCGGGAACTTTCGCTTGGGGGGCAGGGCCCCGCTTTTCTTCAAGTCCAGGATGGCCTCATACCGGTCGTAGGCTTCGTCCACGGCGCTCTGCCAGGAGAGGTAGATCTCGTCCATGGCATGCTGCCCCACTTCGCGGAGCCGGGGGAGGTCAAGACAGACCTTTTTCAGCAGTTCCGCCATGGCCGCCGGGCTCTCCTCGATCAAAAAGCCGTTGCGGCCGTCGGTGATGCCCTCGGCGGCGCAGGAGCCTTTAATCAAAACGCACCCCAGGCCGCAGGCCGCCGCCTCCCGGACCACGAGGCCGTTGGTGTCGAAGGTGGAGGGAAAGAGGAACAGGTCCGCCCGGGTGTTCCAGGCCCGCAGGGCGTCCCGGTCGTACACGGGTCCCACGAAGACGCACTTCTTCTCAAGGCCCAGGTCCCGGGCCTTTTCCTCCATCAGCGCCTTGTCCGGCCCCTTGCCGATGAACGCCATGCGGAAATCCTGCCCGGCGTCCATCAAAAGTTTCAGGGCGTCCAGAATGAGGGGCAGGCCCTTGTAGGTCATCATCCGGCCCACGAACAGCAGCAGGGGCACCCCCGCAGGCAGGTCATAGCCGGCGGTGATTCGATCCACGTCCGCCTGCGCCACCCGGCCCCGGGCGAAGTCCACCCCGTTGTTCATGACCCGGTACTCTCCCGTATAGCCCAGGGACTTCAGATTCTCCCCGGCGCCCCGGCTCACCACCCAGACCTCGTCACTGGCTTCGATGTTCGCCACCATGACCCGGATGGTCTCCTCCGCCGCGTGGGGGAGCTTCACCGCCCGGTGGATGTCCACGTCGAACTTGGTGTGGTAGGTGAACACCAGCGGCGCGTCGGTCCGCTCCCGGAGGAGCCGGCCCAGGACGGTGGAAGCCACGGGGCAGTGGCTGTGGAGGATATCCGGCCCGAAGGCGGAGAGCTGCTCCAGGGCTTTCCCCGAGAAGGGATATCCGGCCCGGTAGCCGCTCATGAGGGCGGTGGTGTCCAGACTGGGGTAGGCCACGACCCGATAGGGATACTGCTCGTAGTGGGCGTCCGGGTACTCCGGCGTGCCCACGGCCACCTGAGCCCCGTGATCCTTTCCCAAATGGTCCGCGTAGTTCAGCACCACGTTCACCACCCCGTCGATGGCCGGGGGAAAGGAATCGTTCAGCAGACAAACTTTCATTCTCACACTCTCTCTTCCGTTTCTGTTCTCACAGTATAGCACAGAACCGCCCCAAAGGAGATATGGGCAGATATAGAAAAGGGAACGGCCCTTCCCGGCCGTTCCCCCGGCGTTCTTAGGTCAAGGATCGTCAGATCGAGATGTCGTAGGCCACCTTGTACATGTAGGGGTCGATGCCCTTCTTCATCTGCAGGGCTTCGTCGATGGGGATGGTGACGATGTGGGAGTCCCTATAGCAGACCACCAGGTTGGTGTGGCCGGCGGCCAGCTCCTCCACGGCGGTGTGGCCCATGCGGGCGGCCATGACCCGATCCCGGCCCGTGGGGTTGCCGCCCCGCTGGATGTGGCCCAGGATGGACACCCGGGCGTCGATGCCGGTTTCCTCCTCGATGCGGCGGGCGATCTCGTCGCAGCGGCCCACGCCCTCGGCCACCACGATGACGAAGTGGCGCTTGCCCCGGTACTTGCCCTGGCGGACCCGCTCGATCACGTCCCGCTCGAAGTCCACCGGGAACTCGGGCACCAATATGGCGGTGGCGCCCACGGCCAGGCCTACGTATACGGCGAGATGCCCCGCGTGCCGGCCCATGACCTCCACGATGCTGGCCCGTTCGTGGGACTGCATGGTGTCGGAGAGCTTGTCGATGCACTCGATGGCCGTGTTGGCCGCGGTGTCGAAGCCGATGGTGTAGTGGGAGCAGCCGATGTCGTTGTCGATGGTGGCAGGCACGCCCACGGTGTTGACGCCGGCGGCGGAAAGTTTCTGCGCGCCCCGGAAGGTGCCGTCGCCGCCGATGGCGATGACGCCGTCGATGCCCGCGTACCGGCAGGTGCGGACCGCCTGCTGGAGACCCTCAGGGGTGGTGAACTCCTTGCAGCGGGCGGTGTAGAGGATGGTGCCGCCCCGGTCGGAGAGGCCGTTGACGGAGCGGGCGTCCATCTCGAAGGTGTCTCCCTGGATGAGGCCGTTGTAGCCCCGATGGATGCCCACAGGGGTGATGCCGTGCTGCAGACAGTTGCGGACGGCGGCGCGAATGGCCGCGTTCATGCCGGGAGCGTCGCCCCCGCTGGTGAGAATACCGATACGCCTTACGATCTTATCCATGCTTTTTGCCTCGACGTGAAAGATTTGTCCTCGTTAGTCTTGTCAGTTTTCCATCAGCTCTTCATAGAGCCCCTTGTATACCAAAGCGGACTTGTGCCAGGAGAAGTCGGTGGCCATGGCCCGTTTGACCAGCCGATCCCACAGGGCCTCGTCGTGGAAATAGTACACCGCCCGCTCCACGGTATAGAGCATGTCGTGGGCGTTGTAGTTGGAGAAGGAAAAGCCGTTGCCCTCGTCGGTGTACACGTTGAAGGGCTGCACGCTGTCCTTGAGGCCGCCGGTCTCCCGGACGATGGGGATGGACCCGTAGCGCATGGCGATCATCTGGGAGAGGCCGCAGGGCTCGAACTGGCTGGGCATGAGGAACATATCCGTGCCCGCGTAGACCCGGTGGGCCAGAGCTTCGTTCATCTCCACCCGGGCGGCCACCCGGCCGGGGTACTTGCTTTGGGCGTTGCGGATGATGTCCTCGTAGTGCTGGTCACCCTTGCCCAGGAACACGATCTGCACGTCCTGGCGCATGATGTCGTCCAGCACCCGTTCGATGAGGTCCAATCCCTTCTGGGCGGTGAGCCGGGCGATGAAGCCGATGAGGGCCGCCTCGGGCCGCTGCTCCAGATTGCACTCCTGCTGCAGGTCCGCTTTCAGAATGGCCTTGCCCCGCCGGTTGTCGGCGCTGAAGGTGACCCGGAGGAACCGGTCCCCCTCGGGGTCGTAGGCGTCGGTGTCGATGCCGTTCAGGATGCCCGAAAGCACGTTCTGGCGCTTCTTCATGAGCCCGTCCAGCCGCTCGCCGTAGTAGGCGGACTTGATCTCCTCCGCGTAGGTGGGGCTCACGGTGGTGACCCGATCGGAGAACACGATGCCGCCCTTCATGCAGGACAGCAGGCCGTAGAACTCCAGGTTCTCCGTGGAGAAGTAGCCCTCGTTGAGACCCAGGTAGGTGTTGAGCCAGTGGAAGTCGAAGAGCCCCTGGAACTTCAGGTTGTGGATGGTGTAGACCGTGCGGATGGCCCGGTACCGCTCGTCGATGCCGTACTGGGCCCTGAGGAGCACGCTGAGGAGGCCGCACTGCCAGTCGTTTCCGTGGAGCACGTCCGGGAACCACCCGATCCGGGGCAGGGCCTCCAAAATGGCCCGGCAGAAGAAGGCGAACTTATAGCCCTCGTCCTGGTCGCCGGTATAGACCCGGTCCCCGCCGAAGAGGGCCAGGTTGTCCACGAAGTAGTACCTTACCCCGTTCTCCACCATGGTGTCGATGCCGCAGTAGACCCGATCGCTCCCCATGAGCACGGTGAAGTCCGTCACGTGCTCCATGGAGCAGATGTAGGTGTAGGGGATCAGCCGGTACTTGGGCAGGATCACCCGCACGTCCAGCCCCTCCTGATTGAGGGCCACGGGCAGGGCGCCCACCACGTCGGCCAGGCCGCCGGTCTTGATGAAAGGCATGGCCTCGCTGGCGCACAGGAGCACCTTCAGCGGCCGCTTCTCGGCCACAGGCTCCGGCGTCAGGGCGTTCTTATCGACCACCGGTCTCGCCTTGGAGGCAGGGGGCCGCTTCATGGCTTTTACAGTGCTCATACGGTTTGATTCTTTCTGATCACGATGGGGAAGCTGTCGTAGCCCTGGAGGCTCCGGCCGGGCAAAATCTTCACGCCCTTGTCCAGGATCACGTGATCGAGGAGGACGTTCTCGCCCACCTCAGCTCCCTGCATGACGATGCTGTTGTAGATGCGGGCACCGGGCTTCACGTGGACGCCGCGGAAGAGGATGGAGTTCTCCACCAGCCCCTCGATGACGCAGCCGTCGGCCACCAGGGAGTTCTTCACCTGGGCGCTGACGGAATAGCGGGCGGCCACCTCGTCCTTCACCTTGGTGTAGATGGGGCGCCGGGCGTCGAACAGGTCCGCCTGCACGTCCGGGTTCAAAAGGGCCATGCTGTTGGCGAAGTAGCTCTCCACGGACTCCATCCGCGCCAGGAACCCTTCGAACTTGAAGCCCATGATGTTCAGCGTTCGATACTTCTTGAGCAGGATGTCCCGGTGGAAATCGTATTCGCCCCGGGCGTAGGCCTCCTCGACGAGGTACTCCAAAAGCTCCTTTTTCAGGATCATCACGTCGGCGCTGCGGTTCACGCTCCGGGGCCGATAGGCGTCCAGCTCCATGTCCGTGACCCGGCCCTTCTCGTCCAGGATGAGCCGCAGGTCCTGATTCTGCTCCTCCGGCCGGAGGGACCCGTCCTCCGCGTAGAGGATGGTGATGTCCGCGCCGGTTTCTATGTGCTGCTCCATCATGGCCGTGAGGTCCAGGTTCATGACCACCCGGGGCCAGGCCAGGACCGCGTAGTCCTCCTGGGTGCGGCGCACGTAGCCCAGAACGGACCGGATGGCGTCGATGGCGCCCCGGAACACGCCCGAGTTGTCCTTGGTCATGAAGGGGGGCAGGATGAAGAGACCGTCGCGCTTGCGGTGCAGGTCCCACTCCTTGCCGGAGCCCAGATGGTCCATGAGGGAATGATAGTTCTTCTCCGTGACCAGGCCCACGCTGGTGATGCCGGCGTTGACCATGTTGGAGAGCGTGAAATCGATGAAGCGATACCGGCCGCCGAAGGGGACCGCCGCCGCGGAGCGGGACAGGGTCAGGTCCTTGAGGTGGGTGGTCCGATCAGCGGTGACGATGAGGCCGAATGCGTTGTTGATCATAGCTTACGCCTCCTTTGCGGGCTGGTGGGGGTTCTCGGCGTTGACTACGGCGCCCTTGGCGAGATAGGCCCTCGGGGAGATGACCACGTCGTTGCCGATGAGGGTGATGTCGCCGGTGAGCTTGTTGTTCACCTTCTCGCCGGGACGGACGGGGCCGCCTACGATGGAGAATTCACCCACGGCGGAGTTCTCGCCCACGATGGCCTTCTCCACGGTGGCGTTCTTGCCCACCACGGCGTTGGGGAAGATGATGCTGTCCTTCACCGCGGCCCCCTTCTCGATGCGGGCGCCGGAGAAGATGACGGAGTTGGTCACCGTGCCCTCCACCACCGCGCCTTCGGACACCAGGGAATTGACGACCTGGGCGGTGAGGCTCACGTAATGGGGCGGCATGACCGGGTTGCGGGTGTAGATGCGCCAGCTGTCGTCGTCGAGATCCAGCACCGGCTTCTGCCCCAGCAGATCCATGTTGGCCTCCCACAGGCTCTGGATGGTGCCCACGTCCCGCCAGTAGCCCTCGAAGGGATAGGCCACCATGACTTCGCCGCTACCCAGCATATTGGGGATGATGTTCTTGCCGAAGTCGTTGCTGGAATTGGGATCGGCGTCGTCCGCCTCCATGTAGGCCCGGAGCTTCTTCCAGTCGAAGATATAGATGCCCATGGACGCCAGGTTGCTCTTGGGCTCCTTGGGCTTTTCCTCGAAGGACTCGATAAAGCCGTTCACGTCGGCGTTCATGATGCCGAAGCGATGGGCCTCCTCCCAGGGCACCTGGAGCACGGCGATGGTGGCCGCCGCCTTCTTCTGCCGGTGGTACTTCAGCATCTTGGCGTAATCCATCTTATAGATGTGGTCGCCGGAAAGGATGAGCACGTAGTCGGGGTCATACTGATCCACGAACTCCCGGTTCTGCCAGATGGCGTTGGCCGTGCCGCTGTACCAGTGGCCGTTCTCTCCCTCGGTCACGTAGGGGGGCAGCACGAACACGCCGCCGTAGTTGCGGTCCAGATCCCAGTGCTGGCCGGTGCCGAGATAGGAGTTGAGGGCCAGCGGCCGATACTGGGTGAGGACGCCCACCGTGTCGAAACCGGAGTTGACACAGTTGCTGAGGGGAAAATCGATGATCCGATACTTGCCGCCGAAGGGGACGGCAGGCTTGGCCATGTTGGAGGTGAGTACGCCCAGTCGGCTGCCCTGGCCGCCGGCTAAGAGCATGACCACGATCCGTTTTTTCATCCTTGAGTCACATCCTTTCCGTCGTTTTTCTTGGTGAATTTATAATACATCCCGCAGAACGGGAACAGGTCCGTTTTGACCATGTAAGGGAACCGCAGCCCCGGAACGCCTGGTTCGGTGACGAGGGCCCGGTTCTGGGCCGGAGGCAGCTCGCCCGTGGAGAACACCGGCTCGAAGCGCCCCTCCTCCGGCACGGGCAGGGTGTAGCCGGGCCGGTAGACGGGGGTGAAGTTGAACACGCAGAGGAGCGTTTCCTCCTGACTCTTGCGCAGGAAGGCCACCACGGAGGTGTCCTTGTCGTCCACCACGCTCCACTCGAAGCCGTCCCAGCCGTCGTCCCGCTGGTAGAGGGCGGAGTGATCCCGGTAGAACCGGTTCAGGCCCCGGACGTACTGGCGGAACTCCTCGTGCTTGGGGTAGGCCAGGAGGAACCATTCCAGGCTCTCGTAGAACCGCCACTCGATGAACGTGCCCAGCTCCGTCCCCATGAACGTGAGCTTCTTGCCCGGGTGAGCCATCTGATAGGTGTACAGAAGCCGCAGCTGCTGGAACTTCTCCTCGTAGGTGCCGGGCATCTTGTTCAGCATGGACTTCTTCCCGTGGACCACCTCGTCGTGGGAGAAGGGGAGCACGTAGTGCTCGGAGAAGGCGTAGGTCAGGCTGAAGGTCAGCTTGCTGTGGTGGTACTGGCGGTAGATGGGGTCCATCTCCATGTAGGAGAGCATGTCGTTCATCCAGCCCATGTTCCACTTGAAGTCGAACCCCAGGCTGTCGTCGTGCTTGTTGGTTACCTTGGGGAAGGCGGTGGCCTCCTCGGCGATGAGGAGCTTCCTTCCCGCGAGGCCGTGGACCGCCCAGGAGAGGTGCTTGAAGAGGGCGATGGCGGCAAGATCCTCCCGGCCGCCTTCACTGTTGGGGAGCCAGTCGTCCCCCTCCCGGCCGAAGTCCATATAGAGCATGCAGCTGACCGCGTCCACCCGGAGGCCGTCCATGTGGAACTCCTCCAGCCAGTACACCGCGCTGGAGGTGAGGAAGCTCCTGACCTCGGGCTTGCCGTAGTCGAAGAGAAGGGTGCCCCACTGCTTCATGTCGCCCCGGCGGGGGTCGGCGTATTCGTAGCAGGGCGTGCCGTCGAAGAGGCGAAGGCCGTGGTCGTCCCGGGTGAAGTGGGCGGGGACCCAGTCCATGATGACGCCGATGCCCAGCTGATGGGCCCGGTCCACGAAGTATTTGAGGTCGTCCGGGGCGCCGTAGCGGCTGGTGGCGGCGAAATAGCCCGTCACCTGATAGCCCCAGCTGGGATCGTAGGGATAGGCCATGAGGGGCATGACCTCGATGTGGGTGTAGCCCATGTCCTGGACGTAGGGCAAAAGCTCATCCGCCAGCTGCCGGTAGGAGAGACCCTCCTTCCAGCTGCCCAGATGGCATTCGTAGATGTTCATGGGCCCCGTATGGGCGTCTTTGAGATCGGCGATATAGGCCCCGTCCTGCCAGGGGTAGGGGTCCGGGTCGTAGACCAGGGAGGCGGTGGCGTGGGGCTCCACCATGCGGCCGTAGGGGTCCGCCTTCATGACGACGGTGCCGTCGGAGCGGGTCACCACGTATTTATACTTCTGATAGGGCTGGGCGTTCTCGACGACGGCTTCCCACAGCCCGTCCGGCCGCCGCCAGGCGGGGTTCTGGGTATAGCTCCAGCCGTTGAAGTCGCCGGCCACGGTGACGAAGCGGGCGTTGGGCGCCCAGACCATGAAGCGGAAGCCTTGCTCAGCCCGGTGGCAGCCCAGGAACCGATAGGCGCGAATGCAGCGGCCATCGTAGAAATCTCGGATCAGATCGCTCATAATTTCCCCCAGCGCACAGATACCCTAAGTGTACATATATCATATCATTGTTCCAAACATTTGCCAATACCAAACTTCACCGGGCGCAGCGCAATTCACGGGGGATCGCCCTTCGGCCGGGGACTTGCCCCCCGGGCGGGAAGATGATATACTTATCTTACAATGAAGCTGGATCGGGACAAGCTCATACGCTGGGGTCCTTTGGCGCCGGTACTGCTGGTGGCCGCCCTGAGCCTTCTTTTCTGGCTCCTGCTGCGGGGCGAAGGAAGGCTGGAGGCGGGCCTTGCCATGCCGCGCACCTCGCCCACGGCGCCGGCCACACCCACGGCCGCCCCGGCCCAGCTTCGGGTGACCCCGGCGCCCACGCCCATCCGGGTGCAGGTGCAGCGGGAGTATCCGCCGGAGGCTTTGGACCTGGTGGCGGACGGCCGGGTGCTGTTCACGG
>JAZRUD010000286.1:0-1583 GCA_045652385.1 Clostridia bacterium | reverse complement strand
CGCTCCTCCGGCGTCACCCCGCATCGGTCCGCGAAAGCCCCGGCCGCCCTGAGCTGCTCGGGATCGGCCACGTCCTCGGGGGCATGGGCGTCTGAGCCCAGGATCGCCCGGCAGCCCTCCGCCCCGGCGACGGCCCAGAAGAGCTCGTTCGGGTAACACCGCCCGATCTTAAGGCCCAGCAGGTTGATCTCCAGGGGCACGTCCAGCTCCCGGGCCCGGCGGCAGAGCCTGGCCATCTCCTGCCGATAGATCCTGTCCGGCCCCGCATAGAAGAACAGATCCGGATGGGCCACGCAGGAGAAGCGGCCCGTCTCCATGCCCTCGACGATCCTGTCCACGTACTGCTTTAGGGCCTGCCGGCTCAGCTGTATCCTGGGGTTGTAGACGGCCTCCCGGCTGTCGTTGAAGTGCTGGGCGAGGAGCAGATAGTCCACGGGATAGGGCTCGATGAGCCGCAGCATGCTCTCGAACAGGTCCGGATAATACTCCGCTTCGAAGCCCAGACGGATGTCGATATCCGCCTTATACTCCGCCCGCAGATCGAGAACGCTCTGTACGTACCCCTCCAGGAGCCGGCGGGGGATCCGGAACCGGGACTCGCGGCCGTCCGGGAAGGGCATGGGCACGTGGTCCGAAAAGCCCAGCATCTGCAGCCCCCGCTCGATGGCGGTCTCCACGTACTGCCGGTCCTCCCCCACGGCGTGGCCGCAGCGGTAGGTGTGGGTGTGATAGTTGGCGATCATTCCTCTTTCTCCAAATAGAATCGTTGCTTCCATTATATCAGTCCGCCCCAAAAGCGCAAGACGAGGGGCGCGCCGGACCCGGCAGAAAAAAAGTATATAAATGAAGCGACTGCCGCTTGCGATACGCCGAATATCATGGTATCATGTGGTATTATTATGTATCGGAGGTAGCGTATGCAGCAGCTTTTGGTCCGTCCCGAAAACATGAAGAGGATCGATTCGCCCGAACTGGCGAAGGCGTATATCGACGAACAGGTGGCCGCCATTCAGGCCCAGGTGGGCGACGGCAAGGTGCTGCTGGCCCTCTCCGGCGGCGTGGATTCCTCCGTGGTGGCCGCGCTCCTCATCAAGGCCATCGGCGATCGGCTGGTGGCGGTCCACGTGAACCACGGCCTCCTGCGCAAGGGCGAGCCCGAGCAGGTCGTCGAGGTGTTCCGCAACCAGATGCACGCCAACCTCATCTACGTGGACGCGGTGGATCGCTTCCTGGACAAGCTCTCCGGCGTCAGCGATCCCGAGACCAAGCGGAAGATCATCGGCAAAGAGTTCATCGACGTGTTCGCCGAGGAAGCCCGCAAACTCACCGGCATCCGGTTCCTGGCCCAGGGCACCATCTGGCCCGACATTCTGGAGAGCGAGGCGGGCATCAAGGCCCATCACAACGCGGGGGGTCTCCCCGAGGATCTGAGCTTCGAGCTGGTGGAGCCGGTCCGTATCCTCTTCAAGGACGAGGTGCGCATGGTGGGCAAGACCCTGGGGCTCCCCGACGGCATGGTCTATCGGCAGCCCTTCCCCGGCCCGGGTCTGGGCGTGCGGTGCGTGGGCGCCATCACCCGTGAC
>JAZRUD010000285.1:0-3493 GCA_045652385.1 Clostridia bacterium | reverse complement strand
CTGCCGCCAGCAGGACCAGTATGAAACAGAACAGCAGCTTTTTCCTTCCTTTCCGCATATAAACACCCTCCCGCACAATCTATGCGGGAGGGGGATGAAAAAAGAAGAAATATGGCAGCGTGATCAGAGAGTGGGTATCCTGTTCACGATCCGTAAACCCCAGCGACATGTGCGGTGGGTTTTACACCTTGCAGGTCCCGCTGCAGCGGCCTCAGCCGGGCGAAGCCCCCAGGCTTCGGCAGACCGAATCAGCCCAGCCAGCTGATCTGCTCCACGATGAACATGTTGCAGCGGCGAGTCAGGCGGATGTCCTCCTTGGTGAGGAGCAGGGACTCCGTCAGCTCATCGTTTTCCGGGAGGATATCCTCGGAAAGGATACATTTGGCCGAGACCGGCAGCAGCATCCGGGAGGAGATGCCTGAGATGAGGCCCGTGCTTTCCGTGGGCCGGTCCAATGACCGCATGACGCAGAGGAAGGCGTGCTCCACGCCGTTGGACTGGTTCTCCAGGATATAGTTGGTCACGAAATCGTGCTTCTGCCGATGGCCGTAGTAGAGGGCCCGGCAGCGCTGAGGCTCCGTGAAGGAGGGGATATCGTAGAAGAGGGTCACGGCTTCGTCCGCCTCCCCCTCTCCGGAAACGAGGAGGCTCCGGAGGATGCGGCTGGCACGGCCGTCGTAGAGATAGAGATACCGGCGCTCGCCCTGGAGCCGGGGCTCCCCCTTCTCCTTCTTCTCAGGCAGCAGGGACGCCATCAACTGGAAGGGGTTCACCTTCAGGGCAGCCGCGATCTCGTACAGGGTGTCGAGATCCAGGGCGATGGCTCCCTGCTCGTATTTGCCCACGGTGGCCTTGCTCTTGTTGATCCTTTCCGCCAGCTCGCTCAGGGTCATCCGATTGGCCCGGCGGTAGATGCGAATATTCTCTCCGATGCGCACGCCCAATTCGCTCATGTAAATATCCCTTCCTTTCCCAAACGGCCACAGCCGCTCTCCGCATTCAGTATAGCGCGCAAAAACGGTATTGTAAAGAGACAAATCGGTATAAAATCTCATTTTGATACGTTTTGGACCGTTTGCGCCGACGTGCCCTTTGCGGATATACTGAAGATGCACATTTGGATACATCTTAGGGAGGTAGCCATGAACGACAAGCTCTCCTTCGGCAAGGTATTCGTCCTCGGTTTTGCCCTGTTCGCCATGTTCTTCGGCGCAGGCAACCTCATCTTCCCCCCGGCGCTGGGCATCGTCACCGGCACCAACTGGCTGATCAGCTTCCTGGTGTACATCCTGGCGGACGCGGGTTTGGCCATACTGGCGCTCCTCGCCTTCTTTCGCTGTCAGGAGGGCTTCCAGAACAGCATCTCCATCCAGCTGGACAGGACCACGTCCTTCCTGCTGATCCTCTTCAACACCCTCTGCATCGGCCCCTTCATCGCCATCCCCCGGACCGCTGCCACCACCTTCGACATCGCCGTGAAGCCCCTGCTTGGCGCGTCCTTCCCCGGCTGGACCTCCTGGGTCGCCGGCGGCATCTATTTCACCCTGGTGCTGATCCTGTGCCTCTGGCCCGGCAAGGTGGTGGATATCATCGGCAAGATCCTCTCCCCCACCATGTTCGTGGCGCTGCTGGTGCTCATCGGCATCGGCGTCGTCCGGCCTTTGGGCAAGGTGGCCCCCGGCGCTTCCACCATGGCGGCCGTGAAGCTGGGCCTGGAATCCGGCTACCAGACCATGGACATGCTGGGCGCCCTGCTCTTCGCCGTGGTCACCCTGGCCTCCGTGAAGCAGACGGGCATCACCAGCCCCAAGAAGCAGTTTCGGCTGGTGGGCCTGGCGGGGCTGGTGGCGGCCTTCGCTTTGTTCGTGGTCTACGGCGGCCTCACGTATCTGGGCGCTTCCATCTCCGGGGAGCGCGGCCTCGCCGCTCCCGCCCTCAACGATCGGGCGGGGCTGCTGGTGCTCATCGTCCGGCGGCTGGTGGGCCCGGCGGGAACGCTGCTTCTGGGCTTCATCGTGACGGCGGCCTGCCTCACCACCTCCATCGGTCTTGCCTCCTCCTGCTGCCAGAACATCGAGGAGCTGACGAAGGGCAAGCTTCCCTACCGGCCCGAGCTCATCGGCATGATCCTCTTCAGCTACGTCATGTCCAATCTGGGCACCACCGCCATCTTGAACATCGCGGGGCCCATCCTGAACGTGATCTTCCCCGTGTTCATCATGCTGGTGCTCCTCTCCTTCCTGCCCAAGCGCATCAACCAGGAGACCTACAGCGCCCCCTACGGCGCTCTGTGCGCCTTCGTGGTCACGGTGCTGACGGAGATCGGCAGCTTCATCCCGACCCTGAAGCTGTTCATGACCCGGCTGCCTCTCGCCTCCGTGGGCCTGGGGTGGCTCATCCCCTCCCTGATCGCCGCGGCCGTCGGCGCCTTCGTGGGCGCCTTCGTGCCCCGCAAGCACCGGTCCCTCAAACCCGGGAAATAATATACTGCCTCTGCCATCGGGCGGGGGCATTGTTGCGTGCGATTGACAGTGATATACTGAGCGTATAGAATATTTGAAAGGGAGGCTATCAAGCATATGACCCAAAAGATGATGGATGCCATCGTGAAGCCCGTGGCGGGCGTCGGTTTGGAGCTTCGGCAGGTGCCCGTGCCCGTGCCCGGCCCCGGTGAGGTGCTCATCAAGGTCCACAAGACCGCCATCTGCGGCACGGACGTGCATATCTACGACTGGACCCCCTGGTCCGCCGAGCACGTGAAGCCCCCCATGGTCATCGGCCACGAGTACGTGGGCGAGATCGCCGAGCTGGGCGCCGGCGTCACCGGCCTTGAGGTAGGCATGCGGGTCAGCGGCGAGGGCCACATCACCTGCGGTCACTGCCGCAACTGCCACACCGGCAACATCCAGTGGTGCAAGAACACCCACAGCGTGGGTGTGGACCGGGACGGAGCTCTTGCGGAGTACGTGTGCATCCCGGCCAGCAACGTGATCATCATCGACCCCAAGCTGGACGAGGACGTGGTCTCCTTCTTCGACGCCTTCGGCAACGCCACCCATACGGCCCTCATGTTCAACCTGGTGGGCGAGGACGTGCTCATCACCGGCGCGGGCCCCATCGGCGTCATCGCCGTGGGCATCTGCAAGTACGCGGGTGCCCGGCGGGTGGTCGTCACGGACATGAACGAGTACCGGCTGGACCTGGCCCGGAAGATGGGCGCGGACGCGGCGGTGAACATCGCCAAGGTGGACCTGCAGCAGGTCATGCACGAGCAGGGCCTGGTGGAGGGCTTCGACGTGGGTCTTGAAATGTCCGGCAACGGCCACGCTTTCAATCAGATGCTCTCTGTTATGCGCACCGGCGGCAAGATCAGCCTGCTGGGTCTGGGCGACAAGCCCATCAACGTGGACATGAACTACATCATCGGCAAGGGTCTGACCCTGCAGGGCATCTACGAAGTCGGAGGCCAAGCGGTCTTAGGAAGACAACATTC
>JAZRUD010000284.1:0-3013 GCA_045652385.1 Clostridia bacterium | reverse complement strand
TTTTCAAGGGTTCCCGGGCGCTTCTTCACCTTTTTGTTGAAATCCCATTTGCGAATCGGGATGACCCGATTCGCACGATATACATTCCCCAGGGAATGTTCGATGTACCCCCTCCGGGGGTGCGATGTGCCCTGACGGGCTCGATGTGCCTGCGGGCACAAGGGGAATGTATATCACATCGAATGGGAGCGAAGCGAACCATACATCGAATGGCCCAAAGGGCAATACATCGAATCGCGCCTGGCGCGATACATCGAAATCAAAGACTTGTTGATTAAAGGCCCCTTGTCTGATATACTGACCTTAATATCTGATCAAGTTTACAGGAAGCATTGCATGGATAAGGACAAGAATGAATTGCGTGAATTGACTATTTCCTTTGCTCTCGCCGTTTCCGATGCGTGCGAATCGATCAAGGGCTGCCGATCCTACGTAGACCAGATCATCCGAGCGTCTTCGTCCGTAGGAGCGAACATTTTCGAAGCGAAGTATGCTCAAAGCCGGGCGGACTTTATACACAAATTCGAAATTGCCCTGAAGGAATGTTCCGAGACCGGTTTTTGGCTCGAACTGTTGCATCGAAAGGAAAAGCTGTCAGACGAACAGTATACAACCTTGAACAACATGAGAGGGTCGATTCAGCGAAAGATCATTGCTTCCATAACGACAGCAAAGAAGAATAGGGAGCAACAGTAGACAGTACGCATAAAGAACTACAAACCAGATCATCTGATAAACAGGAGGTAAGAAGATGCAGGTACAGCGCAGTGCGTTTTTGCAGTCGGCCAAGCCCCTGCTGCAATCGCTCATCCGACGGCTGTCGGAGAAGTACGGCTATGCGTCCGTGCTGGCGGCCGACACCAGGAGCAAGCGGTACGGCGTAGGGAACACGGGCGTCACCGCCGGCGAGAGCCAGATGCTTACCGGCCGGGGCTTCGTGCTGAAGGTCTACGACGGCCGGTCCTATGGGGAATACTCCTTCACCCATATCGACGAAAAGGCCATCCCCGCCATCGTGGCGGAGGTGGAGCAGCGGCTCATGCCCCTTACGGGGCTGCCCGAAGGGCTCACCGTCAGCGAGTACGGCCAAATCCCCGACGAGCCCGCGGTGCTTCTCAAGAGCAGCGAATACGCCGTCCACCCGGACGAGAAGGGCGACGAGGCCATCCTGGAGACGCTTTCCGCCATCCGGAAGGCGGGGAAGGGCCAGGACAAGCGGGTCCTGGACTGCAACGTCAGCTTCAGCTTCCAGGAGATACACAAGCTCTTCCTGTCCCCCAACCGGGATCTCGAACAGAACCTGCTGTGGAGCGCCGGGAGCCTCTACGTGATGTGCCCCAAGGGCGGCGACATCGTGGGCTACCATGACGGCGCCTCCGATCTGGGCGGGGCCGAGGTGCTGGACGCCCTCCGGGCCAAGCTCGACAACGCGGTCAAAACGGCGTTGGAGCTCATCGACAGCCAGCCCATGGTCCCCGGCGAATACGAGTGCGTCTGCACGCCCCCGGTCACGGGCATGATCGTCCACGAGGCCTTCGGCCACGGCGTGGAGATGGACATGTTCGTAAAGGATCGGGCCCAGGCTAAGAAGTTCATCGGCCAATATGTTGCGTCGCCCCTGGTCACCATGCACGACGGGGCGGCGGTGCAGCGGAACACGGGCTCCTTCTTCTTCGACGACGAGGGCGTGCTGGCCCACGACACCGTCATCATCGAGAAGGGCATCCTGAGGCGGGGCCTTTCCGACGCCCAGAGCGCCATGCACCTGGGGACTGAGCCCACGGGCAACGGCCGCCGGGAGAGCTTCGAGCGCAAGGCCTATACCCGCATGACCAACACCTACTTCGAGCCGGGGACGGACACCTTCGAGGACATGATCGCCTCCGTGAAGGACGGCTTTCTGCTGGACAATCCGTCGAGCGGCATGGAGGACCCCAAGAACTGGGGCATCCAGTGCATGGTGAACGTGGCCCGGGAGATCAAGGACGGCAAGCTCACCGGCCGCATCTTCTCGCCCATCGTGCTCACGGGCTACGTGCCCGACCTTTTGAAGTCCATCACCATGGTCTCCAAGGATTTCGAGCTCGAAGGCGGCGGCATGTGCGGCAAGGGCTGGAAGGAATGGGTCAAAGTCTCCGACGGCGGTCCCTGCATCAAGGCCCGCATCCGGCTGGGATAGGGAGGAAAGACTATGCGCGATATCATTTTGAACGCTTTGCGGGAGCTGGAGATTCCCGTCTATCAGATCGAGATCACCGAGGAGCGCTCCGCGGAGCTGTTCTTCATCAAAAAGACGCTGGACATGCGCCGGATCAAGAGCGCGTTCCGCTGCACCGTCACCGTCTATCGGGACTTTGAAGCCGACGGCGTTAAGTTCAGGGGCAGCTCTCAGACGCAGATTTTCGACGGCATGACCCCGGAGGAGATCAAGCGGCGGATCAAGGACGCCTTCTTCGCCGCCCAGTTCGTGAAGAACCCCTTCTATGAGCTGTATGCGGGGAAAAAGGAAGCGCCCGTGGACATGCCCTCCACCCTGGCGGACCGGCCGCTGGAGGAGAACGCCCTGCTGATGGCGGAAGCCCTTTTCGCCGCCGACACCGACGCGGACGCCTTCCTCAACAGCGTGGAGGTCTTCGCCATCCAAAGAAGGACCAGCCTGCTTTCCAGCGCGGGCACGGACGTGGCCTACAGCCAGTATCAGGTCAAGGGCGAATTCGTGACCCAGTGCAAGACGCCCCAGGACGTGGAGCAGTTCTTCCAGTTCGCCTATGCGGATCTCAACACCGAAGCCCTCACCGAAAAGGGGAGGAAGGCCATCGCCGCGGTCCGGGACCGGGCGGCTGCCGAGAAGAGCCCTCAGGCCGGGACCTACAGCGTGGTCCTCTCCGGGGACCAGGTGCCCACCATCCTGGAATACTACGGTGAACGCGCCCACGCCGCCCTGGTCTTCGCCCGCTACTCCGACTGGACCGTGGGCAGGCAGGTCCAGGGAGAGGTCGTGCAGGGGGAGAAG
>JAZRUD010000283.1:0-7718 GCA_045652385.1 Clostridia bacterium | reverse complement strand
CTGGTAATATGGAAGTCGCACGTCGCAAAGGAAAGCGACGGCTGGGCGTGTCTCCTGCTGATCCTGTCATCTGCTCTTGCGGCATATCTCCTCTATCGCCTCCTTCGTGAAAGCAGCAGCCGATCCCTGTCTGTGTCCCTCTCCTTCGCGCTGCTGTTGGCTTTTGTGGGCCTTGTGATCGTTCTTTTGTTTGCTTCCCTGTATCTATCCACCCGAGGCGCGAACGCCAAAAACAAAGGGGTTTACGCCAGCCGTGCGCTGCTTGCATTTCTGCTGGGATTCTCCCTGTTCATCTCCGGGCCGATGACCATCCTCAGAGAATGGCGCAGCTCCTACATGATGTTCAGCCGGGCGGATATCCAGGCGGCGGCATATATCCGGGAAAATACTGACGCCAACGGTGTGTTTTTGACGGACTGCAACTGGCACCTCAACGCCGTATCCGTGCTGACGGGGCGTAGCATCGTCTGCGGCCCTGACCTGTTCCTCTACTATCACGGCATCGATACCAGTGAGCGAAAGGCAGATATCTCCGCCATGTTCGAATCGCCGGCGGACAATTCCGATCTTTTCCGGAAATACGGCGTCCGATACGTGTTCATCGGCTCGTCTGAGCGTAACAGCTATGATATCGACATGGAGTATTTCACCTCTAACGGCACCGTTCTCTACGATCAGGACGGCATCCTGGCGATCGAACTGAAATGAAAACGGGAAAACGCATCATCCTCATATCGCTGCTTCTGCTGCTGCTTGTAGGGACGGTGCTGCTGAACCCCTTATCCCGTTTTACCCTGAATTTGTATCAGGAGCGCTTTGCGGATGCGGAAAAAATCTATCTTGATCGCCTCAATACGTCCGACACGCTGCGCAGCGAATCTGCCGCAAAGCTGAAGCGTTATTTGAATACGAAGCTTGACCGCTACTATGCAAGGGAACTGAGGTATGATCGTATCATGGGCATTCTCTTAAGCCTGTCCGAAACAGCCCTCCCCCAGCAGGACGTGGCTCGCTGTCGCCTTGCCGCAGAAGAAATGGAGCAGGCGCAGATCGACCTTGCTCGGGCAGACAGTTTCTATCGAAACGGCGACTATGGTCCCGCCATCCCCCTCTACCGTCGTTCCCTATTAGCTGATGATGACGCTAAGTTCCGACTGGATCAGGCGGAAGCCCTCTATAAAAATTCTGTGCTGAGTCATGCTGAGGCAGCTATGGCGGCCAGCCGATACGAAGATGCCGAAGCCGCGCTGTTAGAATGTATAGCGATCCTGGAAGAGGACGAAGATCTTCTCATCGCCCTGGAGGACGTGCGCAAGCTGAAATCCGGCCAAACCTACCACGCTTGGACGGAGGAAGCTCGGCGTCTGCTTCAGGAAGATGGACCGAAGCAGGCTTTCGCCTATGTGTCTGACCTTCGACAGCAAGCCCCCGATTCCTATGAATTGGAGTATCTCGATCAGCTGCTCCGTCACGAGTACGAAACGGATATCTATAACCGTAGCTTGTCACTGCGGGAAAAGGCCGATCCCGAAAGCGCCTGTTCCCTGCTGCAGGAAGCCCTTTCTTGGATCGATTCCGAACGGATAAAAACTTTATACGCCGATACCAGGGCCACCATGACTTTCTATCTGGTGGACCGCCCCGTTCTGCGTGACGAGACAGCCAGCACCCGATCCGGCGTTTTGAGCACCATCGCCCGAGACAAGGTGCTGACAGATATCGAGGGTAACGAATATGCTCACAGCTTTTGGGCGGACGCAGGCTCCGTCACCTTTGCGCTGGACGAGGATTTCAAGGTCTTCGCCGGCACGGTGGCCTTTCCCCGAGGGGAAACGTCAGATATCTATCGCGCCTCCGCTACATTGCAGATATTCGGTGACGGCAGGTTGATCGCTGAATTCAAAAATATGGATATGACTTCCGCACCTCTTCCCTTCTCCCTTCCTGTAAGCGGCGTCAGAGAGGTGACGCTGACTTGGACCTGCGAGGGCGCCGGCGGCTGGAAGGATTGGGGTCGATTCTCCACCCTCTTCGACGGACGGTTCCTGACATCGGACTCAGAACAGAAATGAATCTATAGAAGCTCCAGCAAACAGCGGATCTCCTGACAGGTATCCGGCAGCGACGCCGGTCTGTCAGGCGAAATTTTAGTATGGATATACCGGCTCTGCATGCCCGCTGCTGCGGCGCCCTGAATATCCGCTTTATCGTCGTTGCCGATCATCATACACTCTTTGGGACAGAGCCCATATTTCGAAAACATATGCTGAAATATTGCCCTGTCCGGTTTTTTGACGCCCACATCCGAAGAAAGGACGATCCCGTCAAAGAGTTTCGTCAACCCAAGTTTGTTCAGTTCCGGCACGGTGAAAGCCGCCTGAGCGTTGGACAACAGATAAACGCCTTTTCTCCGGGTCCGCAAAGTGCGCAGCACTTTCACAGCATGGGGATACAGCCGGATGTGACGAAGGGATAAGGCGCGAAAGAACACGGCGGTATCCCTTACCCTCTCCGCACTCACTAAGATTCCCTTTCGATCGTAGAGATTTTTGAAAACCTGCAGGATATCGGGTTCGATGTGTTCTTTCGGTATGTTTGGACGCTGTCCTGCGCACCGGTCGATCTGCTCCGTCACACCTTCCAAATACGCCTGATTGAGCTCCTTCGGAGCGTAGTTTGTCCCCTGCAGGGAGAAAAGCAAAGCCATGCGCTGCCATAGCAGCGGCATGGTTTCATCCGTGCGTATATCCACCAGCGTTCCGTAGAGATCAAAGATATAGTTTTGAATCATACTTGAGATACACGGACGATCTCCGGCTTTTTGCGGGGGATGATCCGGGGCTTGGGCTTCGTTTCGATCACCCGGGGCTGCAGACTTGCGTTTTCCGCCGCGATGCTTTCCCTCTGTTCGTTCTCCGCCGGTTGTTTCGCAGCCGGGGCTTCCTCCACCTGGCCCTCATGGACCGGTGCAAATGGCATCGTATTGTCCGACGATATCATGACGGGACGCACCCTGGGCTTATGCACGGGCACTGCCGTAATCTCTCCCGTTCGGCGGGACGTGTTTATACCGGCCTGTAGTACGGGCAGGGTATTTGTGGCCGTATCGGAGACTATCTTCACGGCAGGAATCGTCTCGGCATCGTCCTCCTCCTGGCCCACAGCGGCCATCCGGTCCGTTCGATCCATATATCGAAGTTTGGCAGGCTGCAGATATCCAAACTGGTCGTGGACCGCATCGCCTCTGACCTTTGTGGGGATCGGTCCCGTGGGCGTCTTGCGGGGACCGAAGGGGCGCAGGCTGGATTCCTTGGGAAGCCACCGGCGCACGTTCAGCTCCGCCACCCGGAAGATGACGGACAGCAGCAGGAACACCAGGAGCAGCGCAAACACGATCAACGCCGTCATGCGGAAGATCCTTACGTACAGCTCCGTATCGTAGATGGTGCCCGTCACGTCTACCCGTTCACCGGGCCTGATGGGCGGCAGGCTGGTGGGTTTCGGCGCCGTAAGCGGGGATAGGTCAAGCGTCATGGGCGCCGAGGCGTATTGGGTTTGAGCCGGGTCCATGGCAGTCAACACGAAGGTAAGGGACCGTGTGCCGGCCGGGACCACGAACTCCTTTTCAAAGGTGGTGACGCCGGTGGACAAAAACTCGTATTCGTTGACCACGCCTCTGAAATAATCGCCTTCGGTGATTACAGCATTCCGTATGGGGACGTTGGAATCGTTGCGGATTTCGAAAAGGACGCTCATCCGGCTGGACCCGTCGTCGCTTTGGACGGAGTTCTCCAGCAGGACGGACAGCTTCAGCCGCACCTGGTCGGAGTCCACGAAGGGCAAAACCTCATAGGCAGAGGGGCTTTTGACCGTGACCGTGCCGCCTACGCAATCGAAGCCGGTGGCTTCAAAGGAGATATATCGCACAGACCCCGAAGAGACGGCCGAGGGCACCGTGCAGGAAACGGTCCTCTCCGCCCCCGCCTCAAGGGCGATCCCCTCCGCGATCAAAGAGCCGATCTCATCCACCAGGCGGATATCGGTCACGGGATGGGTGCCGTCGTTGGCAAGTGTGATCCGAAACAGGGTGCCTTCTGCGGTGGCGGGATACTTCTCCACCGTCATCTTCAAATCGACCTGCACATATTCAACCGTCACGATCTGCTGAGCGGACGCTTTGGATTCGATGCCGCGGACCGTATACTGCGCCGTTGGGTTCAGCTCCAGGGCGCTGCTGCCCATGGTCAAGGTGGCTTTGGCTTCCATCCTTTCTCCGGCGTTCAGGGCGGTTGTGGGCAAAGTCACAGAGGGCTGGGAGATGCCCATATCCTGCAATGTCAGGTTGGTCATGTCGAACTTGGTATCGTTGACGAGGGTATAAGTCACCGTGACCGGATCGCCCTCTCGGGCCAGCAGCACGTCCGGCTCCACAATAAGCCCCATCACGGGTTCGATAAAACGCTCGATGCGAATCGAAACCGACAAAACGTGGTCCGTGACGATCGGATCTTCGTGGGCTTCGTCCTCCGGAGCAAAGCTGGCGGTCTGCCAGGTCAGAGAAAAGGACAGGTCCCTGTCGAATTCGTCCTCTTCGATGCGCACGTTTTCCAGCGTGAATTCCAGCACGTCGTTGGCCGAGATGGTGTAGGTTTCCGATATGAGCTTCGGCTCCTCCAGCAGATCCCCCTGCAGCGTCAGAGCATCGAGGACGTAATCCTCCTCCAGATTGTTTTTCACCGTGAAGCGAAAGAAGGTCATGTCCCCCGCTTCGCTGAGCAAGCAGTCCGGGTCCGCTTCCACCGTCATCGAAAGAGGCTCCTCGTTCTCCGCCCACGCCGGGAAGGCCATCCACAGCAGGATGACCGCCAGCAAAAGAATATGGAGATGGAACCGTTTACCTGTCCTCATAATCATCCAAAGGCCGATATTCGCAGCCGACCTTTCGACCCGTCAGCGAGCCGGCGCTCCCGTCATAGACCGAGTCCAAAAAAGCTTTCGTGCGCTCCGTCTCGACAGTGGCGACGCAGCGTATCTTTTCCCCATAATCCGGCGACAAAACTGCCCCCTGTCTTCGGGCCTCCTGCTGGAACATAGCCCATTGATGGTAGGGAACATCGAATTCGACCATGTCACAGGGCGCCATGCGCACGATCCCCGCCGCCCGAATGGCCTCCGAGCAGCTCCGGGAGTAGGCGCGCACCAGGCCGCCGGTCCCCAGCAGGATACCGCCGAAATATCGCGTCACCACGCAAAGCACGTCCGTAACGCCGGCGCCGCGCAGGGCGTCCATCATGGGCATGCCCGCCGTACCGCCCGGCTCCCCGTCGTCGGAGAATCGAGCGATCTCCCCTTTCCTGCCTACCGAATAAGCGTAGCAGTTATGGGTAGCGTCCCAATACTGTTTGCGAAGCGCCGCCAGTTTGTCTAAAGCTTCGCTCTCCGAAGAAATGGGGAAGCATTGTCCGATAAAGCGGGACTTGTTGATCAACAGTTCGATGCTGGCGGGAGCTTTTACGGTGCGATAGCAAGCAGCCTGGTCCATAGGTATCTCCGTCTCGACTCCCTTCTCCCCTATTTGAGCATATAGTAGCAAATCCACCGGCTAAAAGCAAGTTCAGCCCCGATTTGTTACAAAATGTCCACGGCTTCGCCCCGCAGAAGCGCGATCTCCCGGGAGTATCCCGCAAGGTCCTCCTGAGGCGTTTCCAGGATCATGGGAAGTTTAGTGAGAGCAGGATGATTCACCAGCGCTAAAAAAGCGTCAAAGCCGATACATCCCTTTCCAATAGGAGCATGGCGATCCTTGTGGCTGCCCAAGGGAAACAGGGAATCGTTGACGTGAAGGGCTTTGAGGCGATCCAGCCCAATATGCCGGTCGAAAGCCTCCAGCACACCGTCCAGATCACGGACGATATCGTATCCCGCTGCGAACACGTGGCAGGTATCCAAGCATACGCCCACCTTCTCCCGCAGATCCACTCGATCTATGATCTTTCGTATCTCTTCGAAGGTGCCGCCGATCTCGCTTCCCTGCCCCGTCATGGTCTCGATGAGCACGGTGGTAGGCATATCCGGCGTCAGGATCGTATTCAACAGGGCAGCCGTCCTCTCGATGCCCGCCGCCGTCCCCTGCCCCACGTGGCTGCCGGGGTGGAAGTTATAGAAGTTGCCCGGGAAAGCTCTCATGCGCTCAAGGTCATCGGCCATGACGATAGCCGCAAACTCCTGGACCCGACCGTCCGACGCGCAGGGATTCAGGGTATAGGGGGCATGAGCCACCACGGGAAGCACATCCCTTTCCCGAAGCAGCGCCATCAGAGCTGCGGCGTCCTCCCGGTCCAGTTCCTTCGCTTTGCTGCCCCGAGGGTTGCGTAAGAAGAACTGAAAGGTGTTCGCCCGTATACTTAGAGCGTCCTGTCCCATGCGCAGCAGTCCCTTGGAAGGAGAGAGATGGCAGCCGATTCGAATCATGGTTCCTCCTTTAGAAAAGAGCCGCAGCATCCATGGCCGCGGCCCTTCGTCGTGTTTACTTTTTCAGCTCCGGGAGCAGTGCCTCAAAATAATCGAGGGATTCCGGATTGCCCAGGGCCTCCCGGTTGGTGATTCTGCGTCCGTTGACCATGTTGGTCACGGCGGACTCCACCTTCTTGCCGTTGAAGGTCTTCGGAAGGTCCGGCACAGCGTAGATCAAAGCCGGAACGTGCCGGGGGGAAGCCTTGGTCCTGAGTTCCTTTTTGATCCGTTTTTTCAGCTCCTCGGTGAGCTCCACGCCCGGGATCAACTGAACGAATAGCAGGATGCGCTGATCATCGTGATACATTTGACCGATCGCCAAACTGTCTTGAACCTCGGGCAGTTTCTCCACGATGTTGTAGATCTCCGCAGTGCCGATGCGCACGCCGGAAGGCTTGAGCACGGAGTCAGACCGGCCGAAGTAGGTGACACCGCCGGTCTCGCTGTTGAACTGCACGTAGTCCCCATGATGCCAGACGCCGGGATAGACACGGAAATAAGCATTCATGTACCGTTCCCCATCCGGATCGTTGGCGAACCAAATGGGCATGCTGGGCTCCGGGATCTCGCAGACCAGCTCGCCCTGGGTATCCCGGACGGGTTTTCCATTCTCGTCGTAGCATTCGATCTTCATGCCAAGGCCCGGTGCCTGCAGCTCGCCCACATATACGGGGCTCAGCAGATTTCCGATGCAGAAGCAGCCGTTGATGTCCGTGCCGCCGGCGATGGAGTTGAAATGCAGGTCTTTCTTGATCTCCCGGTATACAAATCGGAACCCCTCCTCGCTGAGAGCGGACCCGGTTTGAGAGATCATCCGGAGCTTCGTAAGGTCTGCGTGTTCCCTGGGGCTAAAGCCAGCCGCCATCAGGGCATGGATATAGCTGGCGGAAAGGCCGAATGCTGTGATTCCCTCCTCCTCCAGCACCTTCCAGATGGCGTCCAGATCGGGGTAAGACGGATTGCCGTCGTAAAGTACGATGGAGCTGCCCGCCCCCAGGGCGGCGGCCTGCCAGTTCCACATCATCCAGCTGCAGGTGGTGATATAGAGCATCCGGTCGGAGGGCTTCATGTCGTGATGCAGCACCAGCTCCTTTAGCTGATTGATGAGGAGCCCGCCCACGGACTGGACCATGCACTTCGGTTTCCCCGTAGTGCCGGAGGAAAACATGACCACGGTAGGATCGTTGAATTCCCGTTGTTCGTAG
>JAZRUD010000282.1:0-14451 GCA_045652385.1 Clostridia bacterium | reverse complement strand
GACTACTATGAGATGCCCTGCTACGTCGTGTACTACGACCCCTGGCAGCGGCCGGAGAGCAGCCGAAACGACAAGAGCACGATGCAGGAGACGCTGCTCATCAACGCCGTGGACGGTTCAATCGTCCACACGGATTATGGGTATTGAGAAAATGATGCGCTCCTTCGGGGGCGTGAGACCTCCATCCCTTGCCGACAGGCCATAAACACTAAAAAAGGATGGTCAAAGGACCATCCTTTTTCAATGCGTGCACCCCGTTCTCGACAGGACGCTACCGTCTTACCGGTTGCCGGTGGCTCCTCGCAGGAGACCTCGCGGCACACGAAAGGGTCCGCTTAGTGCTGCTTCCGCCAGGATCTGACACGGTTCACAGGCTTCCGTTGCACGAGTCCCACGATTCAACGCTCCGTTCGCGCGGCAGGCACCACAGCGCCGGGCCTCAAACGGGGGATGCAACCCCGCTATAGCGGATTGCGGGTTCAGGGCACCGCTACCTCCCCGTCTGGCACGCAAGGGTTATTATACCCTGTCCCTATTCTTTTTTCAAGTGGGAAATTGCCCATTGGAGCGTATCTTTCAGGGGGCCGTTCGCCATTTGGGCCTGGGCTTCCAGCAGGGGGAGCAGGTCCGTCCGCTTTTGGTTGGCCGCCAGCACCGCCGCCTGGGCCGTGAGCTTGCCGCCCTTCTTCATGTTTTTGCCGATGATATCCAAGGCGGGGTTCAGATCGCCAAAGAGAAGCTTCTCCAGAGCGAAAGCGTCCTCCTCCGCCCGGGTCATGGGCCGGGGCCGCATAAAGTGGTTCAGAGGACACACGTTCTGGCACACCTCGCAGCCCAGGAGGCAGGTCATCCTTTCCATGACCCATTCGGGCATGTCCGGCCCCTCCTCGTAGGCCCGGAGGCACCGATGCCAGTCAAAGCCGCGAAAGGCGATGGCCCCGCCGGGACAGGCCAGCTCACAGCGCCTGCAGTGGATGCAGGCTTCAAAGGGCGCCCTTTTGGGGGTATACGCAAGCGCTTCTTCGGGCAGGGACACCATCAGCGCCTGGATGACGAACCGGGTGCCGAAGCCGGGGACGAAGATGAGATCGTTGTCGAGGCGGGTCCCTATGCCCCAGTCCACCAGGATGGTCTTCACGGGCACCGCCGCCCGCTCGGTCCGCACGCCCTCCTCCGCCAGTTTTTCCCGCAGGGAACGCATGGCGTGATAGCTTTGGTTCGAGGCAGGATAGTAACCGGACAGGATGGCGTCGGGGGCCAGCGGTGTGTAAGGCCAAAGGAGCATCAGCAGGCCGTTGGCCCAGGGATACGCAGCCGCAGCGTCCCCCTCGATCCAATCGGTCTGGGGCGCAAACGCGCCGCTTGCACGGCGGCGCGTCCACTCTTCATATTGGGGTACGGGCAGCAGATACCCTGCCGCGAAGCCCGCGTCTTTGATCAGTTCCGCAAGGTTCATTGGGCCTGGGCCTGCAGCATCTCCTTGGTCTTCATGAGCCGGGACAGGTTCCCGCGCTCGTTCTCGTCCAGCTTCATCTGGATGGTGCGGATGGCTTCGGTGTACTGAGGGATCATGACGTATTCGAGAGCGTTCACCCGGCGACGGGTCTTTTCGATCTCGTCTGCCAGCCGGGCCGTGCTTTTCTCCACCTCGGCGAGCTCCAGCATCAGCGGCAAAGCCTCGGCGATGGCCTGGACCGCGCCGTCGAGGTCCGCGCTGGTGGAGGAGAAGCCGTAGGGATAGACGATCTCCTCGGAGGTGCTCATGGAGAGCTTGGGCACGGGGATGGACAGGATGTTCTGCTTCTCCGCGTCCACCTGGATACCCCGGGCGGGATAGAGCAGCGCTTCCTCGATCTCATTGTTGGACATGGTGGCCTTGGCGAGGACGAAGTTCTGCATGGCCGCAGCCATCTTGGCTTCGGTCTGCTCCCGCAGCTCCTTGTTCTTCCGAGCCAGCACGATGAAGCGGCGGACCAGCTCGTCCCGCTTGTCCTTCATCATCTTATGGCCCCGCACCGCCGTCTTCAACCGTTTCTTCAGGTTGGACAGCTCCATGCGGGTGGGTTTATACTGAATAGCCGCCATAGGCGTCCTCCCTTACTCTGCGGGATGGTAGTACTTGTCGAGATAGGCGTCCCGAATACGCTTGAGCTCCGTCCGGGGCAGAATGCCCAGGAGTTTCCAGCCCAGATCCAGGGTCTCCTCAATGGTCCGGTTGGTGTAGTAGCCCTGGGAGATGTACTCGGCCTCGAAGGCGTCCGCGAACTTGGCGTAGAGCTTGTCGGTATCGGACAGGGCCGCGTCGCCCAGAATGACCGCCAGCTCCTTGGCGTCCTTGCCTCTCGAGTAGGCGGAGAACAGCTGGTTCATGGTGTCCGCGTGATCCTCCCGGGTCTTGCCCTTGCCGATGCCCTTGTCCTTCAGACGGGACAGGGACGGCAGCACGTTGATGGGCGGGGTCAGGCCCTTGCGGTAGAGGTCACGGCTGAGGATGATCTGGCCCTCGGTGATGTACCCGGTCAAGTCGGGAATGGGATGGGTCACGTCGTCCTCGGGCATGGACAGGATGGGGATCATGGTGATGGAACCGTTGTTGTCCCGGATACGGCCGGCCCGCCCGTACATGGTGGCAAGGTCGGTGTACATGTAGCCCGGGTAACCGCGCCGTCCCGGCACCTCCTTGCGGGCCGCGGAGATCTCACGCAGGGCCTCGGCGTAGTTGGTGATGTCGGTGATGATGACCAACACGTGCATCCCGAGATCGTAGGCCAGGTACTCCGCCGCGGTGATGGCCATACGGGGAGTGGCGATACGCTCGATGGCCGGGTCGTTGGCGAGGTTGATGAACGTGACGGTCCGCTCGATGGCGCCGGTCTTGCGGAAATCGCTGATGAAGAAGTCCGCTTCCTCGAAGGTGATGCCCACGGCGGCGAAGACCACGGCGAACTTTTCATCGGAGCCCAAAACCTTCGCCTGCCGGGCGATCTGCGCTGCCAGCTGGGCGTGAGGCAAGCCGCTACCGGAGAACACCGGAAGCTTCTGGCCGCGGACCAGGGTGTTGAGGCCGTCGATGGCGGAGACGCCGGTCTGGATGAACTCGGAGGGATAGTCCCGGGCGGCGGGGTTCATGGGGTTGCCGTTGATGTTGAGATGCTTCTCCGGGATCAGGGCAGGGCCGCCGTCCTTGGGCTTGCCCATGCCGTCGAAGACCCGGCCCAGCATGTCGGGCGCCACGTCGAGCTCGATGGACCGGCCCATGAAGCGGGCTTTGGCCGTGCTGACGCGAAGGCCCTGGGAGCCCTCGAAGAGCTGGACCAAAGCGCGATCGCCGTTGACCTCCAGCACCTTGCCCCGGCGGATGGAGCCGTCCTCCTGGACGATCTCCACCAGCTCGTCGTACTTGACGCCTTCGACCTGGTTCACCAGCATCAGCGCGCCTACGACTTCGGAAATGGTACGATATTCCTTCTGCATCAGTTCAGACCTCCTTCTACCAGGGCACCGATCTCGTCGCCCATCTCCTGCATGATCTGCTCATAGGCAGCGGGGGCTTCCGCTTCGGTCACATACTTCAGTCGTCCGATCTTCTCACGGACGGGCAGGGCGATGAGCTTGTTGAACGGCGCATCGGCGTTCAGCGCCTCGTTGGCCTTCTCGTAATAACCCAGGATGGTCTTGAGCATCAGGGCCTGCTTCTGGGGAGAGGTGTAGGTGTCCACCTCGTGGAAGGCGTTCTGGTGCAGGTAATCCTCGCGGATGGACCGGGCCGCCTCCATGGTGAGCCGATCCTTGTGGCTTAGGGCGTCGATACCGACGAGACGCACGATCTCATCCAGCTCGCTCTCCTCCTGGAGGATGTTCATGGCCTTCTGGACCATATTGGACCAGTCGGGGGCCACGTTCTCGTTGAACCAGCCTTCGAGACGGTCCAGGTACAGGGAGTAGCTCTGGAGCCAGTCGATGGCCGGGAAGTGACGGGCGTAAGCCAGCTTGGAGGAAAGGCCCCAATAGACCTTCACGATGCGGAGGGTGGCCTGGGAGACGGGCTCGGAAATATCGCCGCCCGGCGGAGACACGGCGCCGATGGCGGAGATGGCGCCGGTGGTGTCGCCGGAACCCAGGACCTTCACCACGCCGGCCCGCTCGTAGAACTCCGCAAGACGGGAGCTGAGGTATGCGGGGTAGCCCTCTTCACCGGGCATCTCCTCGAGACGGCCGCTCATCTCGCGCAGCGCCTCGGCCCAGCGGGAGGTGGAGTCGGCCATGATGGCGACCTTGTAGCCCATGTCGCGGAAGTACTCGGCGATGGTGATGCCGGTGTAGATGGACGCCTCACGGGCGGCCACGGGCATGTCCGAGGTGTTGGCGATAAGGATGGTCCGCTTCATCAGTGAAAGGCCCGTCTTGGGGTCCTTCAGCTCGGGGAACTCCATCAACACGTCGGTCATCTCGTTGCCGCGCTCGCCGCAGCCCACGTAGACGATGATGTCCGCATCGGACCACTTGGCCAGCTGGTGCTGGACCACGGTTTTGCCGCTGCCGAAGGGGCCGGGCACGGCGGCCACGCCGCCCTTGGCGACGGGGAACAGGGTGTCGATGACCCGCTGGCCGGTGACCATAGGCTCCGTGGGAGGCAGCTTTTCCTTATAGGGACGGCCCCGGCGCACGGGCCAGCGCTGGAGCATGGGCAGCTCCACTTCCTTGCCGTCCTTTTCCAATTTCGCGATGGGAGTGACGATGTTGGCCTCGCCCTCGAAGATCCAGGTGAGCTTGCCGGACACGCCGGGGGGCACCATGATCTTGTGGGTGACGATCTCCGTCTCCTGGACGGTGCCCAGCACGTCGCCGCCGGTGAGCTCGTCGCCCACCTTGGCCGTGGGCTTGAAGGCCCACAGTTTCTCGTGATCGGGGGCGTCCACCATGACACCGCGAGGGATCCTATCCCCCGCCTGCTCCCGGATCTTGGTGAGGGGGCGCTGGATGCCGTCGTAGATGGACTCGATGAGGCCCGGTCCCAGCTCCACGGACAGCGGCGCGCCGGTGGTGAACACGGGCTCGCCGGGGCCGATGCCGCCGGTCTCCTCGTAGACCTGGATGGAAGCCCTGTCTCCGCGAAGTTCGATGATTTCGCCGATCAGCTGCTGCTTCGACACGCGGACCACGTCGAACATCTGCACGTCCGCCATGCCGCTTGCCACGATGAGGGGCCCTGAAACTTTTACGATCGTACCTTGCATATGGTTTGCCTCTCTTTTAGGTATTGAATAGGATATCCACGCCCACTGCCGTTTCCACGTATCCCTTCAGGTTCCGGATGCCTGTGCCCTGGGAGCCGTGGACGTCCGGAATGGGGATGATGGCGGGATAGGGTTCCGCTTTGAAGGTCTCGATAGCGTCTGCGCAGAGGGGATACAGGGTCTCCGTCAGGTATATGACCCCGTAGCCGTCCCTGGCCAGCTGCTTGATCTGCCGGTTTGCCTTTTCGCCGTCGGTCTCGTAGAACACGTCGATGCCCACGGCTTTGAAGAGCATGACGGAATCCTTGTCGCCGATGACGGCCATTTTTGCCTTAGCCATAGAGCTTCACCAGCCTTTCCGCGATCACGCTCTCGTTGAGCCCGTTGCGCTTTACCGTCAAAATGAGCCGCACGTTCTGGGCCTCCCGCTCCTTGGCGATGATATAGCCCACCACCGGATAGAGGCTCATGGCGTCGTGCCTGTGGGCGGCGATCAGGGACATCAGATAGTTGTCCCGAGCCTTTTCCACTTCGCCGATATTGCCGGTGCCGTACATCTTGTCGAGAGCACTGGCCAGCGCCCGGCGGCAGACGGAGCTTTCCACCATCCGGCCGAAGCCCTCTACGGACAGATCGTACCCTTCGAAGAAAGCCTTGAAGGGGATGCCGCCCTCCACCAGCAACACGTCCTTGAGCATGCCCCGGCCGCCGCCCATGGCGCGGACCCGCAGGAAGGTGAGGACGTTGTCGAAGTCAGCCTTGGCCTTGAAGAAATGGGAGAAGGCCTTGTTCTTCGCCGCGACCTTCAGGGCGTGCCGAAGGTAGGCACGGTCCAGCGCGATGCTGATGTACTGAGGCTCCACGCTGACGGACAGGCGCTTTTCGAGGGCGTTCAGCTCCGCTGCCATGTCCTCGGGCAGGAAGCTGTAGTCCTGATCGTTGACGGCCTTCTCCAGGGTCTCCCGGTCATAGAGGCCTCCCGATTGCCAGGCGATGTCCTTCTGGTCCAGGAGCCGGGCTTTGATGAGGGTCTTCAGGTTCATGACGTCGCTTTGGAGCAGGAACAGGTCTGTGATCGCCGGCTCGGGGGAGATGCTTCGAACCTCCTCCCGCATGGCGATCAGCTCCCGTTCGATCATCCGTTCCCCGTCGCCCTCGCCGGCGTCGGGCAGGGACCCGTAGCGGTCGTCGATCAAGATGCGCAGCGCGTCGCCCATGGACCCCTCCGCCATGCGCTTGAGGGCCGTGTCGTCCAGCAGGCGCTTACTCAGCGCGCTGACGCGGGCACAGGCGTATGCGTAGCTTTTTTGTGCCATAGGGTCGCCTCCCTTTATCAGGTGAACAGTATGCGGGCCGCGTTGGTCTCCTCTTTGAGGCGCAACTCCGCCATAAGGGCGTTCAGGGAGCAGTCCTTCTCATAGCTCCCGCCCAACAGCAGGAAGCCGCCTTCGAAGGCCGCGTCCTCGTCGCTGAGGGTCAGCTTGACGGGGACCTGAGGAAGGAGCTTCTCGATCAGCGCCCGATCCTGCTTCGCCGGCAGGACCGCGTCCCCTTCCGCAGCCTCCTGCTGCAGCAGCCGCAAGAGGATAGCCTCCCGGCGGGGTCCGGTCAGGGCGTTGAGCTCCTTCGCGGCGGCGGAAAAGGCTTCGTCCAGGATCCGCCGACGCACGCTCAGGGTCTCCTTGCGCCCGTCCAGCTCGGCGCGGGTCCGCGCCCCGTCCAGCACCCCCTTCACGGCGGTGTCCCGACCGGCAGCGGCGATGCTGGCCCGCTCCGCAATTTTCTTTTCGCAGTCAGCCATGACGATGCGGCAGCTCTCCGCTGCCTTCTCCCGAGCCGCCGAAGCGTCGCTTTCGGCCTCGCCCAGGATGCGCTCGATCAGCTTGTCCGCGCGATTTCCCGGATTCTCCATGGGCGCTTCCTCAAAGCTTGACGCCGAAGATCAGCAGCATGGAAATGAGCAGGGAGAAGATGGCGTAGGTCTCCACCATGATGGCCATCAGCATGCAGTGGCCGAACTCCTCAGCCCGTTTGCCGATGGCGTTGATGCCGGACGCAGCGACCCGTGCCTGATGGATGGCGGAAACGAGGCCGCCAAGAGCCATGGGGAAGGCGGCGAAGAACAGCTGCCAGCCCTGGGCCACCGCTACGTCCACCGCGCCGCCGGGCAGCAAGCCTGCGCGCATGGCGATGAACACCGCCACCACCAGACCGTAAATGCCCTGGGTGCCGGGGAGCAGCTGCAGAACGAGGGCGTTACCGAAACGCTCGGGCTGTTCGGAGACCAGCCCTGCGGCGGCTTCGCCTGCGATGCCCACGCCGATGGCGCTGCCCAGGATGCCGCCGGCTGCGGCGACGACGGCGCCGGCCGTGGCCAGAATGAGACCCAGATTTGCCTTGATGAGTTCCAACATGTTGCTTATCCTCCTAATTGAATGTCACTTAGAGATCTGAACGTGTTTCGTTTTATATTGCAGGGGCTTGAAAGCCCGGCCGCCCTCTTCATAGAACTTGCCGAAGAACTCCACGTACTGGAGCCTGGCGCAGTGGACGAAGGTGCCCAGGGTGTTGATGGCGATGCTGAACAGGTGCAGCGCGATGAGCAGCACCACCGCGATCAGGAAGCCCACGATCTTCATGACGCCGCTGCCGCCCATGAGCATGGAGCAGAGGGTGTTGAACACCATGGCGAGATAGCCGGTGGCGATGCCCAGAGCCAACAAACGGGCATAGGACAGGATGTCGCTCAAATAGCTGGTGGCTCCATAGAGCCCGCCCAAGCCGGAAGCGAGACGGGAGATGGGGTTCTTCTTGTCCCGGCCCTTGAAGAGGAGGACCATGGCCGCGCCCGCAAGGAGCAGCACGAGGCCCACCGTATTGAGGTGCAGGGCGTTGAACCAGCCCAGCGCCAGGGGCGGATCGAAGAAGGTGGACGCCATGGGCAGGGCCGCCAGGACCAGGCCCGCAAGGACGAACACCCAGGAAAGGTTGTCGAAGACAGCGCTCTGCCAGTCCTTGTCGGCAAAGCACATCTTCATCTTGATGAGATGACCGCAAATGAGGTGGATGACGCCCAGCAGCAGGCAGAACAGGAGCATGCCCACCGGGTTCCCCGTGGGATCGATGAGCAGCGGGAACCTGTCCGTCGTGCCGAAGATCACGTCGAAATCGAGGCCGAAGAACGTGCCCACCAGCACGCCCCAGATCATGGTGGAGATGCCGCCCCAGAACAGGACCATAGCGAGGCCCCTGAGGCCGCCCGTGGGCTTCTTCAGCTTGATGAACAGCCAGGCGCCCAGGGACAGGATCAGGCCGTAGCCCGTGTCTGAGAGCATGACGCCGAACAGGAAGATATAGAAGGGCGTCATGTAGGGCGTGGCGTCGATGCCCCGGGCGTCGGGCAGGGAATACAGGGTGATGAGGGACTCGAAGGGGGTGTTGAACTGGTCGTTCTTCAGCACCGTGGGAGGCGTCTCGTCCTCCGCCGGGTCCCGATACTCCGTATAATACGCTTCGGTGACCGACTTGAGGGCCTGCTCCACCTTGTCTACCTCGTCGGACCGGACCCAGCCCTCCAGCCGGAACACGGAGGTGTCCTTTTCCACCTGGGTGTCGGCAGCCAGGTTGTCCCGTTCGATGAGCAGGGCGTCCGCCGCGTTCTCCAGGATGTCGGCGCTGATGCCGCAGCTTTCCAGCTCGGCCTGCAGCTCCATGAGCCGCTTCTCGCCGGCAATCTCGTCCTGTTCGATGGCCAGCATGGCCTCTCGCGGGGTGCCTTCCATGCGAGGGAAGACTACGTCGGTCCAGTTGATGGTCTTAAGGAACCCGGTCACCAGCCTGGCATCCTCCTTGAGGCAGGCCAAAATGGCAGCCCGGTTCCCCGGTTCCCCATAGAACTCTGCGGATATGGCCTCCTGCTCCCGGATGGCCGCCTCCGCCGCCGGGTCCACAAGGCCGATGAAATAGTGCGTGAACTTGGTGGGGATGAGATCGGACATGTTCTGATCCATGTCAGCCCAGGGGATCAAGGCGGCGTAGGTGGACCTGCCCTTTTCAAGCCTGGTTTCGATCTGCTTCTTCTCCTCCAGGATGGCGCGGATGCGCTCGGAAGCCGCCTCGGCTTCCCCCACGTCCGCAAACATCTTTTCCAGCTTCTCCTCCCGGGCAGGGGCCAAGAAGCCCGGCTTTTTCGCGTAGGGCTTGATGGCGGACAAAGACTCGGAGAAACGGCTGATCCTCTCCGCAGCCTCGTCCAATTGCCGGGTAGCGTCGCCCCCGTCGTCGTCGGCGGTGACGGAGATGAGCTCCACCGCCCCGATCTTCTGAAGGGCCCGTAAAATTGCCGTCTCCTCCTGGCGGATGCCCACCAGGGTGAGGCGCTTCATGGATACGATCATACCTGTGTGTCGACCCTTTCCATAAGATAGGCGACCGCTTCACCCAGCTTCGCACGGGCGGCGGCCTCCTCCCGGGCCACGATCTCTCTCGCCTCGGAAAGGACCTTCTGAGCGAGGATCTTGCCGTCCTCCTCTGCTTTTGTAAGGGCCTCCCGGGTCTTCTGACGCTCGCTCTCCGCCGCAGCGGCCAGCCGATCAGCCGCCTCCTCTCGGGCGCGGACACCCATGTCCCGGGCGTCTGTGACCGCCTGGGCGCGGATATCCTCAGCCTTCTTTTCCGCGGCGCGGATCTTGTCGATCATGGAATCCATGGTCCTTCCTCCTTTCGGGGTTAAGAAAAAGGGGCGCAAAGCACCCCTATTGCCGTTATTTCGTTCCGAACAGACGATCGCCCGCGTCGCCGAGACCGGGCACGATGTAGCCGTGGTCGTTGAGCTTCTCGTCGATGCTGGCCACATAGATAACCACATCGGGATGGGCCTTCTGGATCGCATAGATGCCCTCGGGAGCCGAGATCAGGCATACCAGCCGGATGGTCTTGGCGCCCGCGTTCTTGATGAGCCGGATGGCCTCGATGGCGGAGTTGCCCGTAGCCAGCATGGGGTCCACGATGATGGTGTCCCGCTCGCAGATGTCATCGGGCAGCTTGCAGTAATAGCCCGTGGGCATCAGGGTGTCGGGATTCCGATAGAGACCGATGTGGCCCATCTTGGCGTGGGGGATCAGGTTCATCATGCCGTCCGCCATGCCGAGGCCCGCCCGAAGGATGGGGACCACCGCCAGCTTTTCGTTGGCCAGCATCTTGAACACGGCCCTGGTGATGGGGGTCTCCACCTCCACGTCCTGCAGAGGCAGGTCCCGGGTGACTTCATAGCCCATCAGCATGGCGAGCTCGCTCACCAGCTCACGAAAGGCCTTGGTCCCGGTCTCCTTGTCGCGGAGCAGGGCCAGCTTGTGCTGCACGAGGGGATGGTCGATCACGGTTACTTTGCTCATAGGTTGTCCTCCTATATTTAACTTTCAGGGTTGCGATTCGTAGGCACTGATCTTGTCGATGCGGCGCTGATGCCGGGCGGCTCCCGAAAACTGGGTGTCCAGCCAGGTGAACAGGATCTCCTTTGCCAGGTTCTCCCCCACCACTCCGGCGCCCATGGCGAGGGCGTTGGTGTCGTTGTGCTCTCGGGTCATGCGGGCGGTCATGGTGTCGGTGCAGAGGGCGCAGCGCACGCCCTTCACCTTGTTGGCGCAGATGCTGACGCCGATGCCCGTGGTACACAGGAACACGCCTTTATCCGCCTCGCCTTTGGCCACCGCCTCAGCGGCGGGCAGCGCATAGTCGGGATAGTCCACGCTTTCGGTGCCGAAGCAGCCGAAATCCCGGACCTCATGGCCGGCTTCCTGCAGCCAGCCCTTGACCTTTTCCTTCAGGGCGTAGGCCCCGTGGTCGCAAGCAATCGCTATTCTCATACTCACACCTATTTGTTGTAGTATATCATAAAGGAGCACCCCTTTCAACCAAAACTTTGGTGATAGGAGTCATTGTCCGCAAGTATTTTTCTCGGGGTCTACTCCCCCGCGCCGACCAGCCGCCGGGCATGCCGGAGCAGCGCCGCTTCGTCCCTCCACAGATCCGCGATGACGTATCGGCCTGACGACGTCTTTCCCACCGCATAGGCGCCGTCCTCGCTGAAGGCCATGTCCGTGAAGGAATCCTCTGCGGCGTGGAGGGAGAACAGCTTTTCGTAGGTCTCCAAAGAATAAACGTCGATGCGGGTCAGCCCCCCGCAGAGGGCCATGAGCCGCTTGCCTTCAGGATCGAAGGCAAAGTCGGAATAGACGGTTTCCGCATTCAGAATGTGCTGGACCGACCGATTCTCCAGGTCATAGATCAGCAGCCGGGCGGATTGGTCCGCCGCCACCAGCTGTTTCTCCGTCATGGCCAGGGCCGAGATCTGGCCGGGCAGCTCTCCGATCATGGCCTTGACAGAGCCGTCGCCCTCCGTGTCGAAGAGCTCGATCACGCCGTCCGCATAGGACAGAGCCGCATGTTTCCCGTCCCGGGAGAAAACCAGCTTCGGGGTCGTATCCAGGACCTTGCCGGTGGTGTTGAGAAACACTTCCGTGTAGCGATGCTCCCCCTTGAGGGACGCAGAAGGGAACCAGGCGGGGATAGGGGCGCAGAGCTTTCCGTCAAAGCTGTCCTCCGTTCGGATCGAGGCCAGGGCGGGCATGCTGTAGAAGTTGGCCGTCCCGTCGTATCTGGTGATGAGGAAGGTGTCGGCCAGAGGCACCACGTTGTTGTACTGGTTCCCGAAGTCAGCGTTCTCCACCAGTTCCAGGGCCCATGTCCTCGCGTTGATGATGAACAGGCTCTGATTGGTCATGAGCAGGTAGTTCCCGTCCTCGGTGAACGCCAGGGAAGGAATGATGTTGGTCTCGTCGATGGTGGCCTGCAGGATGGATTCGCCGGTTCGGGCCAGGGCTACGTACAGCTGATCATCCACCGTATAGGCCATGCGCTCGGAATCGGATGAGAAAGCGATCTCGCTGTATTTGCCTCCGCCGGAGGTCTCCAGCGCCTCCAGGATGACCAACTGACCGCTGTCCGTGTCCCAGCCGCCGATAAGCCCCAGAATGGACAGGCACACCGCCGTCCGCCCGTCGGGCGTCAGGGACCACTTTTCAGAGAACACCCCCGGCATGAAACATGTGCTGTCGACGGGAACGCCGAACAGGCTGATCCGCTTCCCGCTGTCGTCCAGCACGATCATGGCGGTATCGCCCCGAGTGCCGGCGATGAGGATCCGGCTCCGATCCGCCGTGGCCAGCACCTGGGTCCCCGTATAGTCGTCGGTCTGGAAGGTGAACATCTCCCCCAGGGACCGGCCCGTCAGCCGGGACAGCAGATTGTTTTCCGCCCTATACTCCGGCATCTGCTCGCCCATGGTGTAGAAGATCTTTCGGCTGCCGTCCTCCGACACGAGATAGAAGCGCTCCATGTCCTGGACCAGAATCTCCCGGGCGTCCTTCCAGAAGAAAGCGTTGGCGATGTGATACTGGTGATCGGCATCGCTGATATAGGCGAAGGCCTCGGAGCCGTCCGCCGTGTTCCACACCGTCACGAGACGGCCCATGTCGCACAGGGCCAAAAAGCGGGTGCCGTCCGCTGAAAAGCAAACGTCGCCGATCATGGTGTTGCCTACGGAGACTTGATACAGTATCTCGTTGGCGTTGAGGTCGATCATGACCACGGCGTTGCTGTTGACGATGCCGATGGCCCTATCCCCCGCCGGAGACACGGTGATGTCGTTCACCCGCATGTTCTGGTTGTTGAAGCTGGAGACAATGGTCAGGGGCTCGATATACAGCGCCTTTCGGAGCACGCCCAAGAGCTCGTCCCGGCGCATGCCCTCATTTTCGTCGCTGACGGACAGGGCTTCCAGAAGCATGCTGGCCGCCGTCCGCTTCTCGCCGTTTTGCAGGGCGGCGGAGGCCCGTTCCAGCCGTTCCCCCAGGTCGTTGTAGACGGCGTTCCTTCGCTCCTGCTCTTTCTTGCGTTCCTCCTCCTCAGCCCGGGCTTTTTCCGCTTCGGCGCGCGCCCTCTCCTCCTCGGCCCGGACGCGCTCTGTCTCGGCGATCTGGGCTTGCTCCTCTGCCTGCTGCCGCAGCTTCTCAGTTCGGGCGCGGCTGACGCCCAGGAAGATGCCCAGCCCCGCCGCGGCCACCAGAACGGCGGCCGAAACGACGGCGGTCCGGCGCAGGACCCGCTGCCGCTCTCGCTGTTTCAGCTCGTCGAAGGTGACGCTGAGCATGGGAGCCAGCAGGCGCAGCTTCTCGTCCTTCAGCTTCTTTTTCCAGTCGCTCCCCCGCAGGTTCGCTGCCAGGGGCTCGATCTCCTTCTGAGTCCCATCCGCGTCCACCGTGAAGCGCAGAGCTTTGGGGAAACTGCTCTCCGGCTCCCCCTCCACCAGGACGGCCAAGACACGATCCCGGCCCTTCTTCTCCAGGAAGTATTCCAGCTCCCGCAGGCACCACAAGCTCTCCAGATATCGGGGAGAGCAGATAGCGATGAACCATTCACTCTCGTCGAGAGCCGCCTGGATGTCGTCGCCCAGATTGGCGGACAGGGGCAGCTCCTCCTGATCCCGGAACACCCGCCCCAGCCGCTTTTTACCAGTCTTTGCACGGATGTTGGTCGGGACGGCGTACGTCTCGATGGCGGTGTGCAGAGCTTTGGCGATCACGTCGTCCGGGCTCTGATGCCGATAGCTGATGAAGGCGCAATATCGTTGCTGTTCCATGGGACTTTCCTTTCTCAAGCGGGAGAAAAAGCTGCTTGCGTCGATTCCTATAGATACTCCACCCGAAATCCGGCGGAACGCAGGAGACGATTCATAAACGCGAGGCCCGTGCCCTCGGTGCTCACGCCCTCCGCGAGGATCACGTCCGACGACCCGTCCAGCTCCCGCAGAAGGGAAAAGAGGCGGCAGCAGAGGGTGCCGGGGTCCTGACGGGTGCCTAAAAGCGCACAGCGGCGGTCACCGTAGAAGGGCAGCGCCTCTGCGGTGGCGGCGATGCTGACCCGCTTTCCGGCGGCGGTATACTCATCGTACAGGGCTGCAAGCCGGGCCGCGGCGGCCTTTGCCTCCCCTACCACCACCTGCACCTGGGCGTTGGGGGCGTAGTGCTTATACTTCATGCCCGGAGACGCGGCTTTCTCCCCCGCGCCCAGGGGGGCCAGGATGCTGGGTGCCAGAGCCACCTCCCCCAGAACGGCGGCCAACATCTCCTTGGTGACAAGTCGGAGGCCAAGCGGT
>JAZRUD010000281.1:0-3304 GCA_045652385.1 Clostridia bacterium | reverse complement strand
AGAAGGACGGGAAGGCGGCCATCCTCATGCCCGGGCCGCCCAGGGAGCTTCGGCCCATGTTCACGGACTACGTGATGCCCTATCTGGAGCAGCGCAGCGGGCACCGGCTCTACACCCACATGCTCCGCATCTTCGGCAAGGGCGAGAGCGACGTGGAGTATGAGCTGAAGGACCTCTTCGACGCCCAGACCAACCCCACCCTGGCCACCTACTGCGAGACCGGCGAGGTGAAGCTCAGGATCACCGCCCAGGCCCAAAGCGACGCCGAGGGCGAGGCCCTCCTCTCCCCCGTGGTATCTGAGGTGGAGCGCCGCTTCGGGGACGTGGTCTATTCCGAGAACGACGAGGAGCTGGCGGCGGTGTGCCACCGGCTGCTGATCGCGCAGAAGGCCACCCTGTCCTGCGCCGAGAGCTGCACAGGCGGGCTTTTGTCCTCCGCCTTCGTCGACATGGGCGGCAGCTCCAATTACTTCGTTGAAGGGGACGTGACCTACGCCAACGAGGCGAAGATGGGCTCCCTGGGCGTGAAAGCGGAGACGCTGGAGAAGTTCACCGCCGTTTCCCGGGAGTGCGCCGAGGAGATGGCCGCGGGCATGCGGAAGAAGGCCGGCACGGACTACGCCCTGGCCACCACAGGCTACGCCGGTCCCGACGGGGAGCAGGTGGGGCTGGTATACGTTTCCTTGGCCAGCGAGGACGGTGTGGCGGCCAAGGAGCTCCATCTCACCGGAGATAGGAGCCGCATCCGGCGGCTGGCCGTGCTCCACGCGCTGGACCTGCTGCGCCGGAAGCTCTGCGCAAAGTGAGCGGTTTATGGGACTTTACGCACAAAAATCTCTGTACGAAATGACCGAACTATGGTATACTGAATCGAAGAAAGAAGAAGGACGGTATCACTATGCTGGATAAGGAAAAAGCCCTTGAAATAGCCCTTGCGCAGATCGAAAAGCAGTTCGGCAAGGGAGCCATCATGAAGCTGGGCGACAACACCGCCAATTTGAACATCTCCGCCATTCCCACGGGCTGCATCGACCTCGATATCGCTCTGGGCGTGGGCGGCATCCCCCGGGGCCGGATCGTGGAGATCTTCGGGCCCGAATCCTCCGGCAAGACCACCATCGCCCTGCACGTGGTGGCCCAGGCCCAGAAGATGGGCGGCACGGCGGCCTTCATCGACGCGGAGCACGCACTGGACCCGGTGTACGCCGAAAGTTTGGGCGTGAACGTGGACGACCTCTACGTGTCTCAGCCGGACACCGGCGAGCAGGCGCTGGAGATCACCGAATCCCTGGTCCGCTCCGGCGCTATCGACGTGGTGGTGGTGGACTCCGTGGCGGCCCTGGTGCCCAAGGCGGAGATCGAGGGCGACATGGGCGACTCCCACGTGGGGCTCCAGGCCCGGCTCATGAGCCAGGCCCTCAGGAAGCTCACCGGCGCCATCAACAAGTCCAACTGCGTGGTCATCTTCATCAACCAGCTCCGGGAAAAGGTGGGCGTCATGTTCGGCAACCCCGAGACCACCCCCGGCGGCAAGGCGCTGAAGTTCTACGCCTCTGTGCGGCTGGACGTGCGGCGGATCGAGACCCTCAAGGTGGGCGGCGAAGCCGTGGGCAGCCGCACCAAGGTGAAGGTGGTCAAGAACAAGGTGGCCCCGCCCTTCCGCACGGCGGAGTTCGACATGCTCTACGGCGAGGGCATCTCCCGGGAGGGCAGCGTCATCGACCAGGCCGTCCTCCGGAAGATCATGACCAAGTCCGGCGCCTGGTTCAACTACGGCGACATGCGCATCGCTCAGGGCCGGGACAACGCCCGTCAGTTCCTGAAGGACAACCCGGAGCTCTGCGACGAGATCGAGAACAAGATCCGGGCCCAGGTGGAGGAAGAGAAGAAAAAAGCCCAGGCGGACGCCGAAATGAAACGCGCCGCCCGTCGGGCCGCTTTGGACGTCGCCCGGAACGACGCGCCCCAGGCTTGACCCCCTACGTCACGAACGTGACGCCTCCCCCATCCCTTGCGGGACAGGGGAGGCTTTTTATAGAAACATGAAAAGTCAGGAATACAATATCTCCCGAAACGGGTACAACGTGAGCTGCAAGCTCTATTATGAGGACAAAAAAGCCATCCCCGGGGTGGTCCTCTTCGGCCACGGTTTCGGCGGCCATAAGGACGCCAAGGCGGCAGAGCGGTTCGCCCAGCGGGCGCTGGACAAGCTGAAGCTGTGCACGGTGACCTTCAACTGGCCCTGCCACGGGGACGACGTGAGGAAGAAGCTGCGGCTCGCCGATTGCGACGGGTATCTCACCGCTGTGATCGAGGATATCCGGGAACGGTACGGCGATCCTCGGCTCTACGCCTACGCCACTAGCTTCGGCGCATTCCTGTTCCTCAAATACATTTTGGACCACGGGAACCCCTTCCGGCGGATCGCCCTGCGGTGCCCGTCGGTGGACCACTATCGGATCCAGACGGAGCGCATCATGACCCCTGAGGACCTGGAAAAGCTTCAGAAGGGCAAGGAGGTGGCCGTCGGCTTCGATCATAAGATCATGGTGGACAAGACCCATCTGAACGAGATCAGGGCCGTGGACCTGCTGCATGCGGACTTTACGCCCTATATGGACGATATCCTGATCCTTCACGGTCGGAAGGACGAGATCGTGCCCTTCGACATGGTCCAGGCCTTCGCCGACGATCAGCTCATCGAGTTCGTGCCCATCGACAACGCCGACCACCGCTTCCAGGACCCCCGGGCCATGGACGAGGCTATCAAAGCTATCCTGGACTTCTTCGGCGAGGCGTGAGGTCCTATGCCCTCTGGGCCGCCACGTTCACCTGCAAATTTTGGATCATGCCCAGGAAATCCGTGTCCGGGTTCAGCCATTCCTCCGCCCGGGCAAAGGGCACCAACACAGGCATCCGGGGATGCAGATCCCGGATGCTTTTTTCTGCGTCCTGGGTCAGGATCGTGAAGCAGGGCAGTCGGTGCTGGTCCGAGGTGCGTATGTACAGCCCTGCCATAAAGAGCGGCGCGCCGTCCTCCGCCCGGAAGGCGTATCGCTCCTTCCGTTTGGAGTCGATCTTCTTCCATTCATAATAGCAATCGGCGGGGATCAGACACCGGCGGTCGTTGACGCTGCCTGCGAACATCTCTCGCTCCTGTGCCGTTTCCATGCGGGTGTTGAACACCAGCATGCCTCTTTTGGGGTGGGTGAACCCCCACTGCATGGGAAAGGCGCCGATGGTGCGGTTCCTGGCGGAAGGCGCGATCACCGGGGCCACGTCCGTGGGCCGCACGTCGCCGGAG
>JAZRUD010000280.1:0-3583 GCA_045652385.1 Clostridia bacterium | reverse complement strand
CATCAACCGCATACCCGTCGCCACCAGGGAGGAGATGGACCGCCTGTCCATGGACGCCCTGGACTTTGTTTATGTGCTGGGAGACGCTTACATCGATCACCCCAGCTTCGGCGCGGCCATCATCGCCCGGGTGCTCCAATCCAAAGGCTTCTCCGTGGGCCTCGTCTGCCAGCCGGATTGGCACAGCGTCAACGATTTTCGGCGTCTGGGTCGCCCCCGGCTGGGCTTTTTGGTGTCCTCCGGCAACATCGACTCCATGGGGGACCATTACACCGCCGCGAAGCGTCCCCGGTCCGAGGACGCCTATTCCGAGGGCGGCAAGGCGGGCAAGCGTCCGGATCGGGCCACCATCGTCTATGCCAACCGCTGCCGGGAGGCCTTTCCCGGCGTGCCGGTGATCATCGGCGGCATCGAGGCAAGCCTTCGGCGCTTTGCCCATTACGACTACTGGGACGACCGGGTCCGTCACTCCATCCTCTACGATGCGGGCGCCGACCTGCTGCTGTACGGCATGGGGGAGAGGACCATCGTGGCCCTGGCCGAAGCCCTGGACGCGGGCACGCCCGTCCGTGATATTCGCTCCATCCCCGGCAGCTGCTACCAGACCGCCGCGTTGGACGGCCTTTCTGACTTCGTAGCCCTGCCCTCCTATCAGGAGGTGTCTGCGGATAAGAAGAAGTACGCCCAGGCCTTTATGACCGAAGCCCGGGAACAGGACGCTGTCCGGGGCAGGACCCTGGTCCAGGCCCACGAGAAGGGGTATCTGGTCTGCAACCCGCCTTCCGCGCCTCTCGGCAGAGAGGAGTTGGACGCGGTCTACGCCCTGCCCTTCACCCGCAAGCCTCATCCCATGTACAAGCAGCCCATCCCGGCCCTTTCGGAGGTGGCCTTCTCTCTGACCTCCTGCCGGGGCTGCTTCGGCGGCTGCAGCTTCTGCGCCCTGACCTTCCACCAGGGGCGGGTGGTCACCTCGAGAAGCGAGGAGTCCCTGGTGAAGGAGGCGGAGCTTCTGACCCGAGACCCTGACTTCAAGGGCTATATCCACGACGTGGGCGGGCCTACGGCCAACTTCCGCCATCCGGCTTGCCCGAAACAGTTGAAGTCCGGCGTCTGTCCGGATCGCCAGTGCATCGGCCACGACCCCTGCCCCGTCATGAAGGCTCACGCGGATCATAAGGAGTATGTCCATCTTCTTCGCCGCCTCCGCCAGGTACCCGGCGTGAAGAAAGTCTTCGTCCGTTCCGGCGTTCGCTTCGACTACGCCCTTTTCGACAAGGACGACAGCTTTTTGAAGGAGCTGGTGCAGCACCACGTGTCCGGCCAACTGAAGGTGGCTCCCGAACACGTGTCGGAGCGCACGCTGGCGGCCATGAACAAGCCCTCCCATGAGGTTTACGAAGCGTTCCTGAATAAGTACGCCCGCCTCAACAGGCAATTCGGCCTCAAGCAGTACGTGGTGCCCTACTTCATCTCCTCCCACCCGGGCTGCACGCTGGAGGACGCTGTGGAGCTCAGCGAGTATCTCAAGTCCATCAACCACCGACCCGAGCAGGTCCAGGACTTCTATCCTACGCCGGGCACCGTGTCCACCTGCATGTACTATACAGGTCTCGATCCCAGGACCATGGCGCCCATTCATGTGCCCAAGGGGGAGGAGAAGCGCATGCAGCGGGCCCTGATGCAGTACTGGCTACCCCAGAACCGGCCTTTGGTGGAGAAGGCCCTGCGCCTGGTGCACCGGGAGGATCTGATCGGCCGGGGCGGCCGCTGCCTGATCCCGGAGCGGGGGCGTCCCGCAGAGCCAAAAGTTACGAAAAAAAAGGGAAAACCCGGCAAGAATGTGGTTGACAAACGGCCGCGAAGCAAGTAGAATACACTTTGGTTGATTTTGAGGGGTGCGCTATGGAACTGTCCATTCATCAAGCGGCAAAGCAGCTGGGCGAGGTTTTTCCCTACGCCTGGCAGGGCACGCTGAAGGAGCAGACCTACGGCGGCCGGACCGTCCGCTTCGTGGGCGATGCCGCGCTGACCGGCACGGTCGTGGGCGACGCTGAGGGCTTCACCGTCACAGGCGACGCCAAGGTCACGCTCTCGTCTGTATGCGCCCGCTGCAACGAGCCCTTTGAAGAGCCCTTCGCCTTTTCCTTCGAGGACCGGTTCGTGAAAGCGGTCTTCCACAAGGAGGAGGACGAGACCTATCCCTTCGAGGGCGACGTCATCGACTTAACCCAGGCGTTCATGGACGAGCTCTTTTTGCAGCTTCCTATCGTGAGCCTGTGTAAGCCCGATTGCAAGGGGCTGTGCCCCGTGTGCGGCGTCGATCTCAACCGTTTCCGGTGCAGCTGCGCCGAGAAAACCAGAAACAGCGCCTTTGATGCGCTAAAAGCATTGAGTTTTGAGGATAAGGAGGTGTAATCATGGCAGTACCAAAGAGAAAAACGTCCAAGGCACGCAGAGATTCCCGTCGTTCGGCGAACAACAATCTGACGGCCCCCACCCTGGTGGAGTGCCCCCAGTGCCACGAGCTGAAGCTCCCCCACGCGGTTTGCAAGAAGTGCGGGTACTATGATGGCGAAAAGGTCATCGACATGGATAAGAAGGACAAGAAGGAAGCCTGACATCCGTGATTACAACCGACTTAAAGCAACGAAGAAAGCTCTTACCAAAGGGCTTTTTTTGTTTGCCGTTCCGGTCTATTTGTTCCAGGCTTCCTTCGTCAGCACTCGTATCAGCAATTCTATGTCGCCGAACCTGTCCCGGCCCCATAGGGTGAAGCCCAGACCATCCTGAAGCTTGCAGGACGCTTCGTTTTCCGGTTGCGCCTCCGCATCCAGAAAATCGATGCCTCGAAGTTCGAACAGCTCCTGGACCAGGGCTTGCAAGGCCTCCCGCATGAGTCCTTTTCGCCGCTGGTCTCTGGCGATGGCGAAAGAAAGAGAGTACCCGTTCTTTCCCTGAAAGGCCGGGTCTTTCATCAGGCTGTCATAGGGCGGATGCAGGGCGATATGTCCGATAGCCCGGTTTTCGCTGATCAAAGCCAAAAATACACAGTTATCCATCAGCCACTGAAAGGTGTCTCTCGCAGACGCCTCATCCGTCACGTCATGCAACCCCAGCTTTGCCTGCAGCTCCGGGTCCATGATATAGGCAAAGTACGCGGGAAAATCCGCCATGGTATGGGGGCGGACGATCAACCGTTCCGTTTCCAATCGAATGTTGCTCATATCATTATCATACAGGTGGGCGTCGCTTTTTTCAAGTTGAAAACCATGTGAAACTATGCTATCCTAAGTATATAATGGATAGGTATGTGCAGGGAAAACCGATCACGCGGGTGGAGGCAGATTCCCCGGCAGCCCGGGAGGGATTGCTGGCGGGGGATCGGCTGCTGTCCGTCAACGGGGAGCCGGTCAAGGACCTCATCGACTATGAGGCTCTTTCTGTGCGCAGCCGCCTCGTCGTGGAGGTGGAGCGCTCAGGGGAGAAGCTTCGGTATCTGGTCCGCAAGAAGGTGGGGGAGCCTCTGGGTCTGTGCTTTGAGACCACGCTGATGGATCGGATGCAGACCTGCAAAAACCGGTGC
>JAZRUD010000279.1:0-1945 GCA_045652385.1 Clostridia bacterium | reverse complement strand
GGCAGCAAGTATCAATAAATTCATTGGAGGAATCGCCATGAAGACCTATATGGCAAAGGGCGAAACCGTTGAGCGTAAGTGGTACGTGGTGGACGCGACGGACATGATCCTCGGCCGTCTCTCTTCTCAGGTTGCCGCCATTCTCAGAGGTAAGAACAAGCCCATCTTCACCCCCCATGTGGACACCGGCGACTGCGTCATCATCGTCAACGCCGCCAAGGTCCGCCTGACCGGGAACAAGCTGGCCGAGAAGACCCACATCCATCACACCGGTTATCCCGGCGGCATCAAGGAAGTCACCTACGGTGAGCTGCTTTCCAAGAAGCCGGAGTTCGCGGTGTACGAGTCCATCCGCCGCATGATGCCCAAGGGACCCCTGGGCCGCAAGATGCTCAAGAAGCTGCGCGTCTATGCCGGACCCACCCACAACCACGAGGCCCAGCAGCCTGAAGTGCTTGTGCTCAAATAAGGAGGAGAAACGACTATGGCAAAAACCGCTTTCATCGCCACCGGGCGTCGTAAGAAGTCCGTTGCCCGCGTCCGTTTGGTCCCCGGCACCGGCACCATCACCATCAACCGCCGCGACGTGGAAGAATACTTCGGCCTCGAGACCCTGAAGATGATCGTCCGCGCCCCCATGACCCTCACGAACACCCTCGAAAAGTTCGACGTGATCGTGAACGTCTACGGCGGCGGCACCACCGGCCAGGCCGGCGCCATCCGTCACGGCATCGCCCGCGCCCTGTGCGTGGCCCAGCCGGACCTTCGGCCCGAGCTCAAGAAGGCCGGGTTCCTGACCCGCGACCCCAGAATGAAGGAGCGCAAAAAGTACGGTCTGCATGCAGCCCGCCGCGCCCCCCAGTTCAGCAAGCGTTAACCAGGACCGCAAACGCAAGCACTCGCGAAAGCGGGTGCTTGTTTTTTACTCTTGACATATTCCACAAGTGGAAGTATACTATATTCCATAAGTGGAATATGAAAGGAGGCAGGTATGCTCAAACACGGTATCCTGGGCTTGCTCAATTACGGCGAGAAGACGGGCTACGAGATCATGATCGTCTTTCGGGATTCTTTGAACCACTTCTGGACGGCCCAGACCAGCCAGATCTACCGGGAGCTGCAGACCATGGAGAAAAACGGCTGGATCAGCCAGCGGCACGTGGAGCAGGCGGGCAAGCCGGACAAGAACGTTTTTTCCATCACGGAGGCGGGTCGGGCGGAGCTGCTCGGGTGGCTCCGGGCGGATAATTTGCCCAAAAGCGCCCGAGACCCCTTCTTGATGAAGACCTTCTTTCGGGGGGAGCTGCCGGTGGAGGAGAACATCGCCTACTTTAGAGCCTGCGGGCAGGAGCGCGTCTTCCCGGACGACGGGAAGCAGGCCACCGCGGCGGCGGAGATGTATCGACAGGCCATCCAAAATCCGGAAAAGGCCGTCTATTGGAAGCTCACCATTGAGTTCGGACGCATGTTCGAGCGGATGTATCGGCAGTGGTGCCAGATCTGCGTACAGGAGCTGGAATCGCTGCAGCAAAACCAGAAGAACGGGACGGAGGAGAAAGAAGTATGAAAGTGATTTTGCATGATCTGGGCCCCGAGTACGAGGCCCTGATCGATTCAAAATGCGACCGATCCCTGGCGGCGGATGGGAAGTACGCCCCCTGTCAAGGGTGCTTTGGCTGCTGGACCAAGCATCCGGCAGAGTGCTTCATGAAGGACAAGCTCCACGAAGCCTGCCGCATTTTGGGCCAGGCGGACCAGCGGGTGATCGTCACGAAGAACCTGTACGGCGGATACAGCGCTGACGTGAAAAACGTGCTGGACCGCTCCATCGGAACGTCCACGCCGCTCAGCACCTACCGCGGGCGACAGATGCACCATACCCTGCGCTATGGAAAACACGATCTGTGGAAGGTCATCGTGTATGGAGATATCAGTGAAGCGGAAA
>JAZRUD010000278.1:0-1439 GCA_045652385.1 Clostridia bacterium | reverse complement strand
CGCTGCATGGAGGGGGTCACCGTGTCCGCGTACAGCAGCACCCGGGCCTCCGCGTTCCGGGCGGCCCGGCCGATGGTCTGGTTGAGGGAGGTCTCGGGCCGGAGGAAGCCCTCCTTGTCTGCGTCCAATATGGCCACCAGCCCCACCTCAGGCAGGTCCAAGCCCTCCCTGAGAAGGTTGATGCCCACCAGCACGTCGAATTCTCCGAGGCGCAGATCCCGGATGATCTCCATCCGGTCCAGGGTGTCGATGTCGCTGTGCATGTACCGGACCCGGACGCCCATGCCGTCGAGATACTCCGTCAGATCCTCGGCCATGCGCTTCGTCAGCGTGGTGATGAGGGTCCGATAGCCCTTCCTGGCAGTGAGCCGCACCTCGGAGAGGATGTCGTCGATCTGCCCCTCGATGGGCCGCAGGAAGATCTCAGGGTCAACGAGGCCCGTGGGCCGGATGATCTGCTCCGCCACCTGGGTGCAGCGGGCGAGCTCCCAGGGCCCCGGCGTGGCGGACACGCAGAGCATCTGGGGGATGCGCTCCAAAAACTCCTCGAATCGCAGGGGCCGGTTGTCGAAGGCGGAGGGGAGGCGGAAGCCGTACTTCACCAGCTCCTCCTTGCGCATCCGATCCCCCCGGTACATGGCGCCGATCTGGGGGATGGTCACGTGGCTCTCGTCGATGATCAGCAGAAAGTCCTTGGGGAAGTAGTCGATCAGCGTGTAGGGCGGATCCCCGGGCCCGCGGCCGTCGAAGTAACGGGAATAGTTCTCGATGCCGCTGCAGTAACCGATCTCCTGCATCATCTCCATGTCGTGCCTGACCCGCTGCTCGATGCGCTCCGCCTCCAGGGGCTTGTTCTCGTCCAGGAACCGGTCCCGCTGGAGCTCCATGTCCCGCTCGATCTCGCCCATGGCCGCCATGAGCTTTTGCTGTCCCGTGGCGTAGTGGGAGGCGGGGAAGACGATGGCGTGGTCCTGGCGGCTCAGTACCTCGCCGGTCAGGGTGTTGATCTCGGTGATCTTCTCGATCTCGTCCCCGAAGAAACTGATGCGGATGGCCCGGCCCTCGTTCCCCATGGGGAAGTTGTCCAGGTTGTCGCCCCGGACCCGGAAGGTGCCCCGCTGCAAATCGAGGTCGTTCCGCTGGAACTGGATGTCCACCAGCTTGCGCATGACCTCCTCCCGGCTCATCTCCATGCCCGGCCGGAGGGACAAAGACAGGTGCAGATACTCCTCCGGGTCGCCCAGGGCGTAGATGCAGCTCACCGACGCCACGATGAACACGTCCCTTCGCTCGTTCAGGGCGCAGGTGGCGGAATGGCGGAGCCGGTCGATCTCCTCGTTGACGGCGGTGGTCTTCTCGATATAGGTGTCGCTGGAGGCGATGTAGGCCTCCGGCTGGTAGTAGTCGTAATAGGAGACGAAGTACTCCACCGCCGAGTC
>JAZRUD010000277.1:0-2117 GCA_045652385.1 Clostridia bacterium | reverse complement strand
AGTTCTTCCCCGCCAACGTCTACGGCGGCCTCAACGCCCTCAAGTCCCTGGCGGGCCCCTTCGGCGGGGTGAAGTTCATCCCCACCGGCGGCGTAGGCCCCGCCAATCTGGCTGAGTTCGCCGCAGCCTCCACGGTCCACGCGGTGGGCGGCAGCTGGGTCTGCCCCAAGGGCGATATCACGGCCCATAACTTCGACAAGATCGAGACCCTGTGCCGGGAAGCCCGGCAGGTCATCGAATCGACTCGCAAATAAGGGAGGACGAACCAGATGAAGTTTTTGACCTTCGGAGAGATTATGCTGCGCCTCAAGGCCCCGGGCCAGGAGCGTTTCTTCCAGAGCCCCCTGCTGGAGGCCACCTTCGGCGGCGGCGAAGCCAACGTGGCGGTGTCCCTGGCGAACTACGGTCAGGACGTGTCCTTTTTGACCCTCCTCCCCAAGAACGCCATTGCGGACGAGTGCGTGAAGGAGCTCAGAAAGTTCGGTGTGGACACCAAAAGGATCGTCCGCACGGACGAGGGGCGGCTGGGCATCTATTACCTGGAAGGCGGCGCCAACCAGCTCCCCTCCAAGGTAGTGTACGATCGGGCGTACTCCGCCATCGCCCTTGCCAAGCCCGGCGACGTCGACTGGGACAAAGCCTTTGAGGGCGTGGACTGGTTCCACATCACCGGCATCACTCCGGCCATCTCCGAGAGCGCCATGGAGCTCTCTTTGGAGTCCGTGAAGGAGGCGAAGAAGCGGGGCATCACCGTATCCTGCGACCTCAACTTCCGCAAGAACCTGTGGAAGTACGGCAAGAAGGCGTCCGAAGTCATGGGCGAGCTCGCCAACTACGTGGACGTGGCTATCGCCAACGAGGAGGACGTGCAGAAGTCGTTGGGCATCACCACAGACGTGGTGGTGGAGTCCGGGTCTCTGGATCGGGCCAAGTACAAAGCCCTGGGCGACAAGGTCCTCAAGGCATACCCCAACATGCAGATGATCGCCATCACCCTGCGGGAGAGTAAGAGCGCCGATTCCAACGGCTGGGCGGCATGCCTCAACGATGGCAAGACCTTCTATGAGTCCCGGCGCTACGAGATCAACGACATCGTGGACCGGGTAGGCGGCGGCGACAGCTTCGCGGGCGGCCTCCTGTACGGCCTCACCACCTACGACGACAAGCAGAAGGCCCTGGAGTTCGCCGTGGCGGCCAGCTGCCTCAAGCACAGCATCATCGGCGACTTCAACCGGGTGTCCGTTTCCGACGTGGAAAAGCTCATGGGCGGCGACGGCACGGGCAGAGTCCAAAGATAATTCGATACAGGAGGAACGAACATGAGCTTTGATATGAACAAGTTTTCCCTGCAGGGCAAGGTGGCCTGGATCACGGGCGCCAGCTACGGCATCGGCTTCGCCATCGCCACGGCCTTCGCAGCCGCCGGCGCCAGGATCGTGTTCAACGATCTCACTCCCGCCCATCTTGAGAGCGGTCTTGCTGCCTACAAGGAGAAGGGCATCGACGCCCACGGGTATCTCTGCGACGTGACCGACGAAGCTGCCGTCCAGGCTCTGGTGAAGCAGATCGAAGCCGAGGTCGGCACCATAGACATTCTGGTGAACAACGCCGGCATCATCAAGCGCATCCCCATGCTGGACATGTCCGCCGAGGACTTCCGCAAGGTGGTGGACGTGGATCTGAACGCCCCCTTCATCTGCGCCAAGGCCGTCATCCCCGGCATGATCAAAAAGGGCCACGGCAAGATCATCAACATCTGTTCCATGATGAGCGAGTTGGGCCGTGAGACCGTGTCCGCCTACGCGGCGGCCAAGGGCGGCCTTAAGATGCTGACCCGGAACATCTGCTCCGAGTACGGCGAATACAACATCCAGTGCAACGGCATCGGGCCCGGCTATATCGCCACCCCCCAGACTGCGCCCCTCCGGGAGCGTCAGGCCGACGGCAGCCGCCATCCCTTCGACCAGTTCATCATCGCAAAGACTCCCGCTGCCCGCTGGGGCACTCCCGAAGACCTGATGGGTCCCGCTGTGTTCCTGGCCTCCGACGCCTCCAACTTCGTCAACGGCCATGTTCTGTACGTGGACGGTGGTATTCTGGCCTATATCGGCAAGCAG
>JAZRUD010000276.1:0-1166 GCA_045652385.1 Clostridia bacterium | reverse complement strand
GGGCCAGAAGGGTCAGCACGGCGCTCCTGCCCTGGAGCGGCCATGCCCCGTGCATGGTGAGATAATTCTGGGGATTCAGCATGAAAGCATCCCGAAAGTATCGCTCCTGCAGGATGACGAGCACGTAATAGAGGATGAAGGGGGACGCGTAGGCCAGGTAGACGTTTTGCGTGAGCCCCGAAAACAGCAGCCCCACCGTAGCCCACAGGGCGCCGGAGAGGAAGAAGAGGACGAGCCGAAGGCCGATCTCGGAGAGCTTGCTGGGCACCGCCCATTCTCCATAGACCTCCAGCGGCGCGCAGAGGAGCCAGAAGAGGAACAGGGCGAAGGCTATCCCCGCCGCCAAAGCGAGGCCGCCCGAGAGGGCCGCCCCCAGGCTCTTGCCCCAGACGTACCGGTCCACGGTGGTCCGGGTCAGGTAGGGCTTCAGGTACCCGCTCTTTACGTCCTCCACGAAGGCCGCCGTGTAGGGCACCGCCGAAAGGATGGGCACGGCGAAGAGCACCAGCTCCCCCTCGAGGCAACGGAGGAACAGCTCCTCGTGGTAGCCGAAGAGGACCTCGGGCCACTCCATCCCGAACAGCCCCCACAGGTCCCGGAACGCCCCGATACAGAGGCACAGCGCCATACCCAGGGCCGCCAGCAAAAACGACCTTGAGAACACCGCCCGCTTCACGTCCGTCCAAATATGCCGCATCCTTCCCCCTCGCTTCCCGTCCTCCGCCGCCCCCCGGCAGCCGCTTCTCTCGTTTCTGCCTCCATGATACGCCCCATATTCGGACAAACTGTAACAGAGTTGTAATGGACTTGTAATTTTGGCATGAATACAGCCCCGTTTGCAAAAAACTCCGCCAGGCGTACCCGGCGGAGGTTGCCATAGCAGGGGGGAAATCTATGGCAAGGGATATATGCTTTTTCAGCCCAGCTTCACTTTGCTGGCGGGGTCCACGGCCTTGCCCTTCACGAAGAAGGCAAAGTGCAGGTGGCTTTCGAGGGCGCATTCGGACAGGGCTGTGCGGCCTACGGTGCCCAGGACCGTCACGGCGTTCGCCTTGTCGCCGGCGCGGGCCTGGACGGGGACTTCACCGTCAGCAACTACGGCACCGTCCGGGTCTACGGCGTGTGGGAGATGGGCCTCTGCACCCGGATCAACTACGGAACCGTCA
>JAZRUD010000275.1:0-1880 GCA_045652385.1 Clostridia bacterium | reverse complement strand
GCCGGTCATTTCCAAGAACTGTGCTCGTGCTTCCTCGCCGACCACGTGCTGGAAATCCCGGACCATCATGGGGAAGGGATGGGGGCCCACCACGGAGCCGATGCAGTAGATGGCGTTCTGATACTCCTTGGCGTAGGCCTCGAAGGCGGCGTCGACGGCCTCCTTGAGGGTGGCGAGGCCGTGGGTGACCTCCACCACGTTGGCGCCCAGGATCTTCATGCGGGCCACGTTGGGGGCCTGCTTTTTGATGTCCACCGAGCCCATATAGATATCGCACTCCAGACCGAAGTAGGCGGCGGCGGTAGCCAGGGCCACGCCGTGCTGGCCGGCGCCGGTCTCGGCGATGACCTTCTTCTTGCCCATATACTTGGCCAGCAGGGCCTCGCCCATGCAGTGGTTCAGCTTATGGGCGCCGGTATGGTTCAGGTCCTCTCGCTTGACGTAGAGCTGGACGTTACCGAGACGGGCGGAGAGGCGCTCCAGATGGGAGATGGGGGTAGGACGGCCCTGAAATTCCCGGCGGATGCGGCGGAGCTCGTCGATGAATTTGCGGGATTTGCAGATGGTGAAATAGGCCTCGGTGATCTCGTTCATGGCCACCTGCAGCTCGGGGGCGATGTAAGAGCCGCCGTAGGGGCCGAAATAGCCCTTCTTATTGGGATAGGTCTTGAAATAGGTATCAAAATTTACGTTGTTGAATTGCATGGGATATTCCTCCGTTATCGTAACATGAATGGTGACCGGACGGTCGGGGATGGGATCACAAGTCGGGGTCGCCATCGGTTGCTGAGCAGGTACATGGAAAATACCTCCGGGACGTGATAGTAGGAAAACAAAAAGCCCTTGACAAAAGGATGCCTTCTGTCAAGGACGAACAACAACATGTCCGCGGTGCCACCTTGCTTCATCGCCTTCGGGGCGATTCCCTTGGCGGGATACCTCTATATCCCCGGCACCTGACGTATGCCCACACGTTGCAGATTGGGGATCTCTCCCGGTAACTGCACCCTCCACGGTCCATTTGACGACGTGTTTCCCGCCCGGTCTCAGCCCTCGGGCTCTCTGTTGAGGCATCGTCGCCGTTATCTCCGCTTCAACGGTTTACCACATTATAGCATAGGCCCCTCCGCCTGTCAAGAGATATTTCCGCATTTTTTTGAAAAAACGGTTGCGTTTTCACCCTCGATGTGGTATACGGGGCGAGGAAAAAATTACACGATACAGGAGAATCCAATGATGTTTGATCTTGCCGGAAGAGTTGTCGTCGTTTCGGGTGCTTCCTCGGGCCTTGGCGCCCATATGACCCGTGGCTTCGCCAATATCATGAAGAAGAACAACTACGGCCGTATCATCAACATCTCGTCCATGTACGGTCTGGTGGGCAACACCGCCATCGACACCGTGGCCTATCACACCTCCAAGGGCGGCGTGATCAACTTCACCAGAGCCGTTGCCGCTGAGCTGGCTAAATACAACATCACCTGCAACTGCATCTGCCCCGGTTACTTTGCCACCGAGCTGACCCAGTCCACCCTCGACACCGAGTCCTTCACCGCCTATATGAAGGCTACCGTGCCGCTGGGCCGCTACGGCAACGAGGGCGAGCTCAACGCCGGCGCCATCTTCCTGGCCAGCGATGAGGCCTCCTACGTGACCGGCGTCATCCTCCCCATCGACGGCGGCTACACGGCTGTCTGATCGACCCAACACCTTCCAAAAAACGGATCTTCGGATCCGTTTTTTCTTTATGGAAGAAAAAGGAAGACCCGGGGCAGAGCCTTCTGTTGCTGTGGGGTTGACATTTGGCAGGGAAGGGTGTATACTGAAGCTGTAAGACACTTCCCATTTTGCCCCGGTACCGGGGTTATAAAGGAGATGGA
>JAZRUD010000274.1:0-3476 GCA_045652385.1 Clostridia bacterium | reverse complement strand
CCCCAAGCGAAGGCGGAGGCGAACTCATACTGGTTGGTCAGTGGCAGTCGCCCCGCTGTCACGCCCCGAAGGACGATGGCCGCTGTGTGGATCACGAGGCCCAGGATCTGGACCGCCATGGCCGTCTTTCCCAGGACCTCCTTCTTTACGGCGACAAACAGGAAATAGAGGATCATGGCCCCGAAATAGAGGCCCAGAACCCCGTAAAAGAGGACATTTTCCAGGGGGAGCGTCATGGTTTTTCTCCTTTCACGGCCCGGTCGAAGGCTTCCCGGAACAGCGCGCCGCCCTTGCGGCTTTGGCCATACACCGTCCAGGTCCCATCCGCCTGTGCCACTGCCCAGACTTTGGCGGGCAGCAGGTAGAAGGCGAGGATCAGCCCCAGCAGGGTGACGAGACCGCCGAGAAGCGCCACGCTCTGAAACCGATCCGTCTTCACCTGCAGCAGGGTGTAGCTCTGAGGTTCCGAGAAGGTGATGCTGTAGTCGTTGACGGTAATGGGCCCGTCCGCCTCCTGCCAGTAGTTCATGCCCACCATGCTGTCCCGATAGGTGATGGAATAGAGGTAGGCGGGGTTGTTCATGCGGCCGGACAGGGTCATGGGCCCCATGCCGGGCTGCAGATAGAAATCGGGATAAAAGGCGTTGAGATAGACGCGGAGGCCCGGCGCGTCGGCGATCTCGATGCCCTCTCCGGCGCAGACGATTTGGGTCTGAAGCGGCGTCCCGTCCTCGTCCACGCTGATGCGGGCGGCGTAGCCCGTGGAGTTCTGATAGACCTTGAACCCGAAGAGCCGGGCGGGGTGGTTCACGGACACGGTGTCGCTCTGGCTGTCGGGGACCGCGGTGGAGCCTTGGGGCGCGCGGAAAACCGTCACGTCGGCCACGTACTGCTCCACGGTGTCGTCGTCCCGAAGCCGCACCTCAAAGCCGTCGATGGTGAGGAAAAAGCCTGTGTCGCCGATGGGCTTGGTGTCGCCGGGGACGCCGTAGACCGTGTACTCCCGGTGGGTAAGCTGGCCCAACGTAAAGCCCACGATCAGCAGCAGTATGCCCAGATGGCACACCCAGGGGCCCCAGAGTCCCAGCCAGTTTTTTCCGGAGAACAGGACCTTTTGGCCCTCTGTCTCGTGCATCTTGGGCTTGGGGAGCCGCAGCCGTTCAAAGATCGGCAGGGGGTCTGCCGCGCCCTCACAGACAGCGTCAGCAGGACCGTTCAGGGCTGCGGCGGGGTCCTTTTCCCGCTTTGTGCGGGCGATCAGTGGTTTCAACCGGGTCAGGTTGCAGAGGAGCAGGTTCCCGCAGAGGAAGGCGGTCAGCGTCAAAAACCACCAGCTGTGGAACGCGTCGTCCAGGCCGAGGCCCACGATCAGCTTCACCGTGCCCTCCGAATACGCCTGGGCATACCAAGCGTAGCTCTGGCCCTGGGTCACGAAGCTGGCGACGACGCAGGCTCCCGCCAGCACCACCAGCAGCGTGATGGCGAAACCCATGGAGCTGAGAAATTTCAGGAGTTTTTTCATAGGTGTTATTGAAAACATGCACCCTTTCTTTCAGGAAAGGGTGCATCCCAAAGAACCTTAGGAAAAGTCAATGCTTCCGCAGCAGTCCTATCTTTCCTTCTTAAGCTTTTCCTTATGTGCGGCTTATTTCCCCAGCAGCGCCATGCCTTCGCCGATCCGCTGTTCGGCGGTATCCAGGCATCGGAAGGCCAGCTCGGAGTTGTGAGCGCCCTCGGCGTTCTCCACATAGCAGAAGTCGAAGAACCACTGGGCTTCCCGATACAGCTTCTGGACGGCGGCCAGCTCCGCCTCGCCCAGGCTTCCGGCCTGGTTGGCCTCCGCCAAAGCGTCCTTGAAGGCGGAGAGCGCGTTCCCCACCTCGGTCTCCCGGGCGGTGACCCGCTCCTGAAGCCGCCGGACCACGTTCGTCATGTCAGCGTCCTTGTGGCAGGTGGCGCAGCTCTGGAGCAGCGTTGCGTTCTCCAGGGGGCTCACCAGCAAATGGCTGTGGTACACGGTCCCGTCCTCGGTCTCCTCGAGAGGCATGTGGCAGTCGGCGCAGTTCAAAAGCTTCGCGTGCTTGCCGGTGAGGTAGGTCTCCATCTCCGGATGCTGGGCCTTCAGCAGCTTCGCGCCGGTGCTCTCCTGGGTCCAGTCGGCAAAGCCCATGGCGTCGTAGAACGCCAGGATCGCCTCAGGCGTCATCTCCTCCACGCTGCCGTAGGGCATCATGGTCTCCTTGTCCTCCGGTGTGAAGTAGTACTCGATGTGGCACTGGCCGCAGGACAGGGTGGCGGGATCGATCTTCTCCGCGTTGGCGCCGAGAGCCTTGGTCACATAGCTGTGGGTGACCACCAGCTGACCCTTGTTCCCCGCGTCGTTGTCGTGGCAGGTGTAGCAGCTGACGCTCTCCTCCATCATGGCCAGGGCCTCGTCGAAGGGAATCGTATAGGCGCTGACGCCCTGGTCGTTGACCAGCTTCGCAAAGTTGGGCGTCTTGCAGGTCAGGCAGTTGGCCAGGGGATGGGGCCGGGCCGTATGGGCCACGTCCTCCAGCGTGTATTCGTGGCCCCGGGCGGAGCCGTACTCCTTGGCGAAGCCGAAGCCCTCGTAGATGTTCTTAAGATAGGCGTCCTGGTCCAGGTAATCCACGATATAGCTGTTCTTCTTGTTGTCGCCCATGGTGGCTACGATCTCGGGATAGGCGGCTGCCCAGTCCGCAGCGTTGATCGTGCCGTCCTTGCTGCTGGCCACAGGCACGTCCACGGTCTTGTAGGTCACGTCGTCGCGGGTCAGGGGCGCGGTGCGCGCCAGACGGAACACCAGATCTTTTCCGCCCACGATGCCGCCCAGCAGCAGTATCGCCAGAATGATGACGACCAGCCCGATGAGCAGCTTTGCCGCTTGATTTCTCTTTTCCATGCTATGCCCTCCTTACTGCGCCAGCGGCCGGGTTATGACCTTGCTGGGGCACTTTTCGGCGCATTTGCCGCACTGGGTGCAGTTCTCGTAGGTGATCTTGGCCACGTTCCCCTCCATGTGGATGGCGTCGAAGGCGCACTGCTTCACGCAGAGGGTGCAGCCGATACAGCCGGCGGCGCAGACCTTCTTGACCAGAGGCCCCCTGTCCTTGTTTCGGCACTGGACGATGACGTGCTTCGATTCGGGGACCAGCTCGATGAGCCCTTTCGGGCAGGCCTTCACGCACAGGCCGCAGGCCACGCACTTATTCGGGTCCACCTGGGCCACGCCGTCCACCAGGGTGATGGCGTGCTGGGGGCACACGTTCACGCAGGACCCGAGGCCCATGCAGCCGTAATCGCACTCGCCCACGTTCACGCCGCCCAGGGCTGCTGCCCGGCAGTCGTTGACGCCCACGTAGTTTCCCTGCTTCTTCGTGTTGGCGCAGGTGCCCTTGCAGCCAACGAAGGCCACCTGCCGCTCCAGCACCTGGGCGTCCTTGCCCATGATGCCG
>JAZRUD010000273.1:0-4340 GCA_045652385.1 Clostridia bacterium | reverse complement strand
AGCGCCGTCAGCAGGAACGCGCCCACGGCATACGCCCGTCCGTAAGGAGCGACCAGTGACGCCACAAGCGCGCACAGCGCCGTGACCCCCAGGAGTAGGGCGCCGTCCGCCAGGGCGAAGGCCAGCAGGGCCGCGGCGAGGATGCCCTCCCCCAGTCCCTCCGGCCCTTTGGCGAGGACCAGGATCAGCACGTACACGTCCAGCAGGATCACCGGCAATGATACACCGCCCAGGCTGAAGTCGCCCATGCCCAGGAGCAGCAGCCCCAGGAACGCGGACAGCATCAGCTGTTCCTTTTCCTGCAGCACCGCCAGCCGCCCCGCGTGGCGAAACAGGGCCCAGCACCGCTGCATCAGCACCGTGGCCACGGCGGAGAGGGCCAGGGCCAGCAGTGCATAGGCGAAGGACTGCCAGGTCAAGTCCATCTCGAAGGGCAGCACCACGATCTCACACAGCAAAAACACCAACATCCGGGCGCTGGAGGGCACATGCCCGACCAGGATCTTCATGAGCCGGATGAGCAGCACGAAGGCCGCGGAGGCGATCATAACGCCCCATAGGGGCTCCCCGCTCAAAAAGGCGCCCACCACCACGCCGGCCCCGGCAAAGAGAGGGTCGATGCCCGTGAGTTCTGCCGCTGCCATGCATGCGAGGCCGAAGGGAGCGTAGCTCTCTCCCACCCGCACCCGGCAAAGGAGCAGGCTGCTGAGGAAGGCGGCCAGCTCCATAAGATGCTTTGCTGTGTTGGTTCCCTGTTTCTTTCGATCCATGGCCCCATTGTAGACGATGGGCAGGGTCTTTTTTCGGCGAATCCGGCCCCACGGCCCCCTATTCTTCCCGACAGGATCGGCGAGCCCTCGGGTTCATCTGTCCCCTTCCCTGTCTTCCTGTGTCCCCGCACCATGAAAACGTTGTCTTGCCCCGGCGGGCCGGATATGATATACTGTCTTTAAATACGATCCGGCAGGAAAGGGCAAGTATGAGCGAGACGAAGATCATCGCATTCGAGGGTATCGACGGCACCGGCAAGAGCGTACAGATGGAACAGCTTAGGGCGAAGCTGGAGCAGCAGGGCCTCACCGTGGGCGTCCTGTCCTTCCCGGACTACGGCAGCTTCTTCGGCGGCTGCGTGGGCCGGTACCTGACCAAGAAGGACGGAGTCTCCGCCAGCGACGTGGACCAGCGGAGCATGGCCCTCTGGTTCGCCATGGACCGGTGGGCGGCCTTCCAGGGCTTTGACTACACCCGGTTCGACGTGCTGCTCATCAACCGGTACGTGCTGAGCAACGCAGTCTACCAGAGCATCCGGGATAGAGACGTGGATAAGCCCGACATCCTGGACTTCGTGCTGGAACTGGAGCATCGGCAGCTGAAGCTCCCTCAGCCGGACCTGTACCTCATTCTGGACGTGGATCTGACCGCCGCCCAAAGCAACGTGAGCAAGAAAGGCTATCGGGACTACGTGGGCGACGAAAAGGACGAATACGAAAAGCAGGATTCCATCCAGATACGGGCACGGGCCAAATACCTGTCCTTTGGGGAACGCCTTCCTAACGTGCAGGTGATCCCCTGCATGGCGAACGGTGCGCTGCTGCCCATCGAAACCATCGCCCAGCGGGTATACGCAGCGGTCGAAGGGATTCTGTAAGCTGTGGAGGAATGCAACATGATCCACCGTCGTATGGCTCTGAGCCTGCTCTGTGTCCTTCTCGTCGTGTGCTTTCTTGCCGCGTGTGGAACGAGCCCCGAAGAGGCTGCTGCGCTGTCGCCCGTTGATGTGCCTGCGGCTGCTGCGACTGTTATGCAGACGGATGCGCCTACTTCAGGACCGACCCCCAGCCCGACTCCGTCGCCACGCCCCGTCCCCACGGATACGCCGGACCCAACAGCAGAGCCTACGCCCACCGCCGTCCCTATGACCGACCCGATCATCACCCTGGAAGGGAACGTATCCATGACGGTGAACGCAGCCTTTGCCTTCGAGGACCCCGGCGCCGCAGCCCGGGACTGTCACGGCACGGATCTGACGGATCGGATCACGGTGGAGGGAAAGGTGATCCCCTATCTGGTGGGGAAATACGTCCTCACCTATACCGTGGCGGATGACGATGGCAACCCGGCCCAGGCTCAGCGCACCGTCACCGTGCAGCCGGTGCAGCTGCCGGAAGTGATCGACCCTCCGCCCAAGACTATCTACCTCACCTTCGATGACGGCCCCTGCAACAACACGCGGCTGCTTCTCGACATACTGAAGCAATATGACGTGAAGGCAACCTTCTTTGTGGTAGGCGTACGCGGCAACAAGGAACTGATCAAGCGCATGTATGAGGAGGGACACAGCATCGGCGTCCATTCCAACACCCATGTGTATGAGGAGATCTATGCCAGCGAGGAGGCCTTCTTCGCCGACTTTCTGGCGGCGGAGGAGGTCATCTATGAGCAGACGGGCCAATATACCCACATTTTCCGATTCCCCGGCGGCAGCCACAACACCGCCAGCTGGGACACCCCCGGCATCATGACCCGGCTCACGAAGATCATGGAGGACATGGGCTATCGTTACTTCGACTGGAACGTGAACTCCAGCGACGCCATGGCGGACAGCGAAAAGAGCATCTTCGACTATTATTGCACCATCCGCGCCCGTCTTCTGCCGGACGACTGCTTCAACGTGGTGCTGCAGCACGATCTGAACGGTTTGAGCGTCCGCGCCATGGAGACCTTCATCCCCTGGGCGCTGGAGAACGGCTACACCTTCCTGCCCCTGGACATGACCAGCCCCGTGGTCCATTCCCAAGTCAACAACTGATTTCGCCTATATATCGCCTCCTTCGGGAGGTTTTTTTCGTTTTTACAACTCCATTACAAGTCCATTACAACTATTTGACGTTTTGGACGAATTTGCCGTGTAGGATGAAGGCAGAGAAAGGAAAAGGAGAGAGAAACGAAATGAAACGATTGGCCGTAGTTCTGTTGGCCGCCCTGGTGTTGCTGAGCGCAGTAGCCTGCCAGCCCACCCCGGAGCAGGAATATGTGGTGAACAAAAAGGACAGCGGCGCGGCGTCGAAGCTGGAGAACGAAAGCGCCGAGGTCCGAGACGCCCAGCGCGTGCCGGACCGGTGGGACGAGGTCTATGAAACAGATTTGATGACCCTGACTTTCAGCGCGCCCATCGTTCAAAAGGATGACGGGCTCTACCCCGTGTATCGGACCCGAAAAGCCCCGCTCACGGAGGCGGAGATCGTCGGGTACCTGAACGTCCTCTTCCCGGACCCGGTGGCGGTCCGCCAGAACCGGCCCACCAAGGCGGATATCCAGCGGGAGATGGAGTGGTATCTCCAGGAAGCCCAGGCCAAGCTGGACTGGCAGGACGCCGGCCGGCCCGACGACGGCGTGGACCGAGACGAAACGCCCCTCACCCGGGAGGAGGTCAACGAGGAGCTGGCCAACTACCAGGAGCTGATCCAAAACGCCCCGGAGACCAACGAGGAGACTCCCGCCAACGCCTATCATGTGCCGACGTCCACGGAAGGGATCCTGGTTTACCGGCTCAAGTCCGGGGATTCCCTGATCGTGAATCCCTCCTGGAATGGAAGCCTGTACGCGGGCCTGGGCAGCAATCACACCCACGTCTATCCGCGGTATGAATGGGAATTTGAAAAGGACTTTGAAGACGAGTATACGCTCCCCTACACTCCCGTGACCGCAGACCAAACGAAGTGCGAGCAGGCGGCGAAGGACGCCCTCGTGAAGCTGGGCATCGAGGGCATGACTCTGGCGGCCACGGAGGAAGCCAACCTGATGGACGGCCGGATATGTCTGGCGGGCGGCTACGAATGTTTGTTCGTCCGGGACTTTGGGGGTTACCCCTATTTGGGCAGCAACTTCGAACCCGCCCAATCCCTGACCTACGGCAGCGACGGCAGCTTCATGGCCAACCAGTATATCCGCGCCGAGGAGCTGCGGCTCTTCGCCGATGAGAAAGGCGTGAAGCTCATCAGCTTCGACGCCCCCAAGATGATCGCGGGCATCGAAAGCCGGAATGTGGAACTGTTGCCCTTTGATCAGGCCCAGGAGCGAATCCGCCAGGGGCTGATCTACGGCCTCACCCGATGGGCACAGGACCTGAAAAAGAATGAACCAGATCTCAAGCTGAACGTGGAGATATACAGGATCGGCCTCACCACCTACACCCTCCACGCGCCGAACAGCGACGACTACTATGAGATGCCCTGCTACGTCGTGTACTACGACCCCTGGCAGCGGCCGGAGAGCAGCCGAAACGACAAGAGCACGATGCAGGAGACGCTGCTCATCAACGCCGTGGACGGTTCCGTCAT